>DYDC01000223.1 GCA_020718125.1 Methylacidiphilum sp.
CTCGGCGTGTGTCTCAAGCGCAAAGTGCGCTCGCCGCCGATCCTCCCCGGCCGGGGCTTCGGTGCGTGGCCGGGGAGGAAGAAGCGGCGCGACGGGGCTGATCACCAGCCGCCGCCGTAGTAGTTGGCGTAGTTCCGGTAGTTGTAATAGTTGTTGTAGGCGGAAGCAGCGGCCGCGCCCAGCGCCAAACCCGCAAGTCCCCACCACAACGCGCCACCGCCATGATGGCCGCCATGATGCCCTCTATGGTGGCCACCGTGATGGCCGTAGGCTTCCACTTGGTTTTGCGATCCCATCATAACGCTGGGGGGTTGGTCGCCCACGACGTAGATGATGACTGCGGGCGCGCCCGCAGCGCCACCGGGAGCGCAGCAGGACTGTTGTTGCGGCTGCCGCACGATGCCGGCCGCGCGCAGTGTTTCCTCCACTTTGTCGGCCGGCACGAGGAACGCGTCGGTCTGGTCGTCCGGAATCTGGTAAAATTGCCCCTTATCGCTTTGCAGGATTGCCATGGCTTATTCCCTTTCGTCGGTCAGTTGATAAAACGTCCGCCACGGATCATGCGTAACGTCGGCGCAACCGAGGCGGGTCCGGCTGCGGAGGCGATTCCGCCCCTGCCGCGCAATACGGCCGCGGCCGGGGCGGAATCTGCGGGGGTGACGCGCGTCACCAGCCGTAGTAGTTGCCGTAGTTGCTGTAGTTGGAGTAGTTGCTGTAGGGAGCCGCCACGACGAAGCCGCCGCCCCAGCCGCCACCCCAGTTGCGGTAGCAGCCACCCCAGTTGCGGTAGCAGCCGTGGTGGTAGGCTTGCACTTGCCCGCTGCCTTGCTGGCCCGCTTGGCCGGAAGCCGGAGCTTCGATGTCAGCGGCCTTCAGTGTGTCGGCGACCTTGTCCGCGGGGATTAAGAATCCGACCGCTTGTTCATCCGGCACATTGTAGAGCCGGCCGTCTATGCTTTTCATCAATGCCATGTCTGTTTTTCCTTTCTCTGAGTGGTCGGTTCACCACCCGTAATAGTTGTAGTAGTTCCTGTAGTTGGAATAGTTGTTGTAGCAGCCGCCCCAGCCGCCACCCCAGCCACCCCAGCCGCCCCAACCGCCACCCCAGCCACCGTGATGACCGTGATGACCGTGATGACCGTGATGGTGGTGGTAGGCTTGAACTTGGCCAGACGCGCCCATCTGTTGCTCTTGCGGGCCGGCACCCATCTGTTGCTCTTGCGGGCCGGCACCCATCGGCATGCCGCCTCCGGGCGCGCCACCGCCACCACCCACAACGTAGATGATGACAGGGCCTTGACTGGCTGCCACGGGCATGCCACCCGCCGCGGGCGCGCCAGCAGCTTGAGGTTGTTCGGCGCCAGCGGCGCGCAGCGTTTCTTCCACCTTGTCGGCCGGCACGAGGCACTTCTCGGCCTCATCGTCCGGGATTTGGTAGAACCGACCGTCTATGCTTTGCAGTATTGCCATGTGCGTTTTCCTTTCTTCAGGGGGTTGATTGCCTCTTGAGGCAGTTGTCGGGTCAGCCTTCTTCGTCCGGCCCGAGAGTTTCTTGGTTGTTTGCGCTGCTTTCATGTCACCTCCGCGTGCGCCACCGTGAACCGCGGCCTGAACACAACCGGGGCCGCCCCGGTCGCAGTGCCGGCTTTCGCCGATAGTTCGATCGTCGCCGGAATGCCGCCCGCCGCGACCGATGGAGCGCACGAGGCGCAGCCGGTGTGCAGCCGCAGGAACGGCGGCGGCGGTTTCTTGATGGCGACCTCTTGTTTCATCTTTTGTATGTCTATCTGGAGCCGCTCGAACAGCCGCGCGATGAGGTCGCGGTGGCCGCAGAAATACTGGTAGAGCCGCTTTGTGGCGCGGCAGTCCATCTCGCGGGTCGGGATGGATTCCTTGTCAAACGCGGTGCAGCCGAACATGCAGATGAGCCTGGCCTGGCAACCGAAACACCGCGCATACCACAAGTCCTTCTCATGGAACTTCCGCAGCGTGGCCGGGTAATCGGCCAGCGTGTCGGGATCGTTCACGTTGCCGAACCGCCCCATCCCCGCGTCGCTCGAACGGCCACAGGGCCAGAGGTCGCCGTTCGGGTCCATGCCGATCAACGAGACGCCCGCGCCGCAGTTGTAGTTGTGGCAGGTGCGCTCGGTCTGGTCGCGCTCGCCAGTGTGGAAATAGAAAATCTGTTTGGTCAGGTCCGGGCTGAGAAGCCGGAGGTTGCCACTCTTGTCGGCACGCGCAAGGACGGCGCTCTTGGCGGCACACAGTTCTTCGCCCGTGAGGTCCTCCAGACTGGTGCCACGCCCCGTCGGGCAGGTCGCGTTGAAGGTCACGCCAAATCCATTCTTGTCGAAGTAATCCACGACCTCATCGAGGTGGCGGATGGTGTTTTTGTTGACAAGCGCGATGACGCCCGCCGGAGCGCCCTCGCGGGCCAGCAACTCAATGTTCTCCTCGACGCGCTTGCCGCCTTGACGATAGGCATCGCTGAGATGCGGCGGGCCGTCGAGGCTGCTGCCGACCTGGATGCGATACTTCTTGATGAGCGCGAGATACTCCGGCGTGAGCCGCGTCAGATTGCTCTGCATGCCGATCATCAATCGCTTCAGGCGCGGATTGGCCTCGGCCACGGTGATGCAGTGCTCGATGGCCTCCTCATACCACGCGATCGGCAACAGCATCGGCTCGCCGCCGTGAAAGATCCACTGAACCTCCTCCGACTCGGTGTTGCCGATGAGCAACGATGCCGCGTGCTTGTGCGTGGCCATCGTCATCGTCGCGCCGGGCTGGGTCAGCGGCACGGCGTCGGTGCAGCAATACTTGCAACGCAGGTTGCAACTGCTCGTCACCTTGGCGATGACCATCCGGACCTGGCGAAAGTTCTCGTGCGGCTGCATGGTGGTTTCACCCGTAATCAGACAGCACTCCTTAGCTATAGCTATTTGATCGGCTTCGCTTTCAATTCCGCGACGACAGTCTTCAGTCGGCAGTATCGCTGGCTGATGGCAACTCCCGGTTTGAAGACGCGGCCAACCTGCCTTCACATCACCGTGCTGTCAAGGGGCCTTGCTGACGTCACCCGCTTGCAACCCGTCTCTCTCTCGAAGCCATGCTCGGAGCTTCGCCGACCTTCGACGCGACGGGGCGGCGCGTATTCAACGCGCCATGAGCTTCATGGGGGCTGTCGCTCAGAACTCCAACTTCACGTCGCTCAACCGTCGCTCAATCTCGCCAACCACGCGCGCCTCGTCAGTCGCGCCTTTGGCGATGAACGTGACGCTCCAGCGGACGTAAGCGCCGGCGTCGTCCCACGGGACGGTCGAGATGAGCTTCTCGGTGATGAGCCACTGGCTGAAGTCCTCGGCTTTCGCAAACTCCACCGCGTTGCCGCCGATGATGGCGCGTTTCGGGCAGCGGGTGTAGAGGAAGAACGAACCTTTCGGTGTTTTCGCTTTGAAGCCGAAGCGGTTCAGCACGCGCACGAGGCGATTCATCCGGCGGGAGTATTTCGCGGCGATCTTCTCGGTGATCTCTGGATGATCGAGCGAAACGGCGCAGGCTTTCTGGATGGCGAGGAACTGGCCGCTGTCGGTGTTGTCCTTCACGTCGCCGTAGGCTTTGACAATGAGGTCGTTGCCAACGACGAAGCCGAGCCGCCAGCCGGTCATGTTGAAGCCTTTGCTCAGCGAATGCAGCTCGACGCCCACGTCCTTCGCGCCGGGCGTGGCCAGGAACGAGAGCGGGCGCGTCGGCTCGCCTCCTTTGCCCTTGAACACGAGCGCGGCGTAGGCGGCGTCGTGGATGACGATGAGGTTGTTGGCTTTGGCGAACGAGACGACCTTCGCGAACAACTCCGGCGTGGCGCTCGCGCCGGTCGGGTTGTTCGGGTAGTTGATGACCAGCGTCTTGGCGCGGCGCAACACGTCGGACGGGATGCTGTCGAGGTCGGGCAGGAAGTTGTTCGCCGCCGTCAACGGCAGGTTATAGACCTCGCCGCCGAGGTATTTGGAGTGCGTGCCGAACACGGGATAGCCCGGCACGGTCATCAACGCGACGTCGCCGGGGTTGATAAAGCACGCCGGCAGGATCGAGAGCGCGGCCTTGCTGCCGATGCTGTGAACGACTTCCTTGTCGGGATCAATGCCCGTCACGCCGCAGACTTTTTCCATCCAGCGCGCGGCGGCCTGTTTGAACTCCATGCCGCCGTTGTCGGCGTAGCCGCGGTTCTCCGGGTTGCGGGCCTCGGCGCAGAGCGCCCGCACCGACAGCGGGAACGCCATCTCGTCCGGCTCGCCCACGCCGAGGTCGAGCAGTTCAACGCCGGGATGCGCGGCGGTGGCGGCGCGTTTGGCGCGTTTGATTTTCTCGAACTTGTATATGGCGGTGCTTTTGCCGTGGTTTGCGCCGCCGATGCGCTCGGCGAACAGGTTCTGGATGTAAGATTCGCTCATGACGTTGACTTTCGTTTCGGGAAACTGAGCCGTGGAGATTATTCAGACAGTCGCAGCGATGCAAGCGTGGTCCCGCGCGGCGCGGCGCGTTTGGCGTCGGCAGGTGGCGGCAGAATAGCCTTGCCCTCCCCGCGTTGCCCGTGGCTGACTCGCGCGCATTGGAGATTTGCAGATGGATTTGACAGGCAAGACATTTGCCGGGCTGGAAGTGGTCAACCGATGCGGCAGTGGGCAATGGGGGTCAGGTCTCAACATCAGACATTTCCTTCATCACTTCCGCCATCGCCTTCCGCATCTCTTTCTCCCGCCCCACCCGCTCCGCCATCCTCCGCACCGCCGC
>DYDC01000224.1 GCA_020718125.1 Methylacidiphilum sp.
CCCCTCGTTGCTTGCACGCCGCCCTCAACGCTTGGCACCGCTCCAGAAAACGGGAGTTTCCGGCCAGAGACTATGTATGCGCACCCATATAGTTGTGGCTCGGTTTGGTTCGTAGTAGCGCGCTTCAGCGCGCGTAACTCGCTGTATGGCGGCAGCACGAACGCGCGCTGAAGCGCGCTACTACGAACCGGCCTGACTTGCCACCTCGGCCACCCTCAGCATAGTTGGATTGAATTTCCGCCGTGATTTGCCGATGCTATCGGCAATGGTCCGCTTCGCGCCAATCATGACGCCGGCCACCGGCGAGCGCCTTCTGCGTTTCGTCGGCGACCACGTCCGCTTCACGCTTCGCGCCGCGGGCGGCGAGCCGCCGCCGGAGGGCTGGAGCGCGCGGCTGCGGACCAATCTCGGCCGCGCGGACCTGCTGCGGAGCGAAATCCTCCAGGCCCACACGCGCGGCGTGGCGCTCGCCGGCGCGTCGTGGCGCGACCTGCCGATGCAACGCGAGCACGACGGCTGGAGCATTGGGCTGCCGCTGGCCGAGGTCGGTTTTTTCAAGGCGAAGGCTTACGCGCTCGACCTGCGCGGCTGGCAGCACTGGCCCGACGGGCCGGACGTGGGTGTCTCGGTCCATCCCGACCGTTATCGTTCCGCGAACACGATCTACTGCGCGTTCACGCGGATGTTCGGGCCGACGCGGACGGCGCTGACGACGCAAGACCCGAAGCTCGACGAGCAGCTCAAGGCGCTCGACCTGCGGGGCTACGCGGTCATCCCGCCGTCGGGCACGTTGCGCGACCTGGCGGCGCAGTTGCCGCACATCGTGGACACGCTCGGCTGCCGCATCGTGCATCTGCTGCCGGTGAACCCGACGCCGACAACCTGCGCGCGGTTCGGCCGGTTCGGCAGCCCTTACGCGAGCCTCGACCTGACGGCGGTGGACCCGGCGCTGGTGGAGTTCGACAAGCGGACGACGGGCGTGGACCAGTTCCGCGAATTGACTTGCGCGGCGCACGCCCGCGGCGCGCGAGTGTTTCTCGATATCGTCATCAACCACACCGGCTGGGGGTCGCCGTTGCAGGAGAATCACCCGGAGTGGTATCTGCGGAAACCTGACGGCGAGTTTGCCAGCCCCGGCGCGTGGGGCGTGACGTGGGAAGATTTGGTCGAGCTGAAGCACGACAACGCCGCGTTGTGGGATGAACTCAGCGAGGTTTTCCTGACGTGGTGCCGGCGCGGCGTGGACGGGTTCCGTTGCGACGCGGGTTACAAAGTGCCGGCGCCGGCGTGGCAATACATCGTCGCTCGCGTCCAGCAGGAGTTTCCCGAGACGGTTTTCCTGCTCGAAGGGCTCGGCGGCCCGTGGGAGGCGACCGAGGCGTTGCTGACCGAGGGGGGCATGCAGTGGGCCTACTCGGAGCTTTTTCAGAACTATTCCGGCCGCGAGGTGGCGGCCTATCTCGATTACAGCCTGCGCCAGAGCGGGCGCGTCGGGGTGTATGTCCACTACAGCGAGACGCATGACAACATCCGCCTCGCCGCGAAGGGCCGCGCGTGGTCGTTGCTGCGCAACCGCCTCTGCGCGCTGGCGAGCGTCAGTGGCGGGTTTGGCTTCACCGGCGGCGTCGAGTGGCTCGCCGCGGAACGGATCAATGTCCATTCCTGCCGCGGCATGTCGTGGGGCAACCCGGACAACATCATTCCCGAACTGGCGCAACTGAACCGGCTGGTGTCGGACCATCCGTGCTTCCTCGACGGCGCGAAGCTGACACGGCTCAGCCCGATTGACTCGGCGGTGCTGGCGCTGCGGCGCGTTTCCGCCGAAGGCAAGGACACCGTGTTGGTGCTGGTCAATCTCGACACGGAGACGGAGAAGAGACTGGCGCTGGAGTTGAACGTGTTCCACGGCCTCGACGGGTTGAAAACGGATCTGCTCGGCCTGCCACTGCCGAAGGTGAGCGCGGGACCTGACGGCAAGATCACGCTCACGCTGGCGCCCGGCGCGGCGCACTGCCTGGCGCGCGGCGAGAAGCCGGCAGGCCTTGCCGGCGAGGCGTATCGTCGCGCCCGCGCGCAGGCGGCGTGGGCGTTGCAGGCCATCGGCCACGTCGTGCCGGCGGAGAACGTGGACGGCTTCGACTGGCAATGGCTGGCGCAACAGGCGGACAAGTCGCCACGCGATTTCCTCGCCGCCGTGAGCGCTCTGGATGGCCGCAATGCCGCGGATGCGCTGCCAGGGTTGCTGGAGAAAGCGGCGCGGAACGAGGTCTATCCGCGCGTCGTCACGTGGGAACTTCCCGATCGCCGGCGCGTCACGCTCGTGCCGCCCAACCACTGGCTGCTCATCCGCGACACGGCGCCGTTCCGGGCGACGTTGGAAATGCGGAATGGGAACCACCGTGGGCACGTCGAGTCCATCGCGGCGGGCGGCGGTCACGTGGCCTGTTTCGCGCCGCGGGCAGTCGCCGCAGACGTGACGTTGAAGCTCGAACGCTACGCGGTTGCAGACCAGCAGATCGAAGTTCAAGTCCGCTTCCTTTCCGCCGAACCGGCCAATCCGAAATCCGAAATCCGAAATCCAAAATCCGACGCCCTCGTCCTCCTGACCAACGGCCGCGGCGGCATGGCCCGGATGTGCGTGGACCTCGGCCGCGTGCGGTCGAAATACGACTGCGTGCTCGGCGCGAACCCGCACCCGTCGCTGCCGGTGGACCGCCATGTGTTCGCCAAACGCATCCGCGTGTGGGTCAACGCCGATGGGTTCCTGACGCCGCTGGATGGACGGAGTATCGCTACGTTTTCGCCGGGGCCGCCGGCGGTCTGGGACTTCGTCGCGAACGCCGGTGACGCGCGCACCGTAGAGATCCAGCTCGCCGCCGCCATGGTTGCGGGGCGCAACACGACGGTGTTCCGCTTCAGCCGCCCCACTGCCGGGCAGGCCACCGGCAAGCAACTGCCCGCTGACGCCGACGTGCGGCTGACCGTGCGGCTCGACATCGAGGACCGCAACTTCCACTGGGAGACCAAACGCAACGGCGGCGCGGAGCATCATTTCGGGACGAACACGCACACGCTGGCGAGCAAGCCGGGTTTCTCGTTCACGCCGGCCGCCGACCGCAAACTGCGCGTGTTCGCAGCGGAAAGCGTGAGCTTTCCGCCGGCGGCTGCGGCAGAGGGAACGGGCGGAACGCTCCCGCGTTCCGCTGCGTATCATCCGCAGCCGGAGTGGAGCGACAACATCCCGCACCCGGTCGAGGCGAGCCGCGGCCAGGAGGGCGTGGGCGACGCCTACAGCCCCGGCTGGTTCGAACTGCTGCTGCCGAAGGGCGCGAGCGTGACGCTCGTGGTGACGGCAGAAGAAAACGACCCGACGCTGGAAGAAATGCGGAGTGCGGAATGCGGAGTGCGGAATGAAGAAGCCGACGACAGTTTTGCAGGACATCTGCAAACAGCGGCGCGGGCGTTCGTCGTGAAGCGCGACAGCGGCAAAACGGTGATTGCGGGCTATCCGTGGTTCCTGGACTGGGGCCGCGATTCGCTGATCTGCGCGCGCGGCCTGCTCGCGGCGGGTATGACGGACGACGTGCGGCAACTGCTGGCGACCTTCGCGCGGTTCGAGGACCGAGGCACGCTGCCGAACACGATCCACGGCACGAACGTCGGCAACCGCGACACGTCCGACGCGCCGCTGTGGTTCGGCGTCGCGTGCGAAGACCTGGCAGCGGTCGCTGGCGGCGAGTTTTACCGCGCGACGACGCGCGACGGCCACCGCTCGGTCGCTGACGTGCTGCGCGGCATCGCCGCCAGCTATCTTCGCGGCACGCCCAACGGCATCCGCGTGGATCGCGAGTCGGGGCTGGTGTGGAGCCCCAGCCACTTCACGTGGATGGACACCGATCATCCCGCCGGCACGCCGCGCGAGGGGTATCCGGTGGAAATCCAGGCGCTGTGGGTGCGCCTGTTGCGCCAACTGGAGCGCATCGGCGCGCGCCCCGAAGGCGGAAGGTGGGGCGCGCTGGCGGACCGCGCGTTGGCTTCGGTGGAGAAGCTTTTCTGGCTGGAGCAGCAGGGCTGGTTTGCCGATGTGCTGATCGCGCCCGGCAGCGGGCCGGCGGCTGCGGCACGAGTGGACGACGCGCTGCGGAGCAACCAGCTTTTCCTCGTCAGCCTCGGCCTCGTCGGCGGTGGACGCGCCCGGCGTTGCGTCGAGGCGGCGGCGCGGCAACTCGTCGTGCCGGGCGCGCTGCGCTCGCTCGCGCCGCTGCCAGTGAAGGCGCCGTTGCCGATCCACGCGCAGGACGGGCGGCTGTTGAACGACCCGCATAATCCTTACTGGGGCCGCTACGAGGGCGACGAGGACACGCGGCGGAAGCCGGCCTACCACAACGGCACGGCGTGGACGTGGACATTCCCCGTGTTCTGCGAGGCACTGGCGCGCGCGTGGAATTCTTCGCCGGAGGCGGTCGCGGCGGCGCGGGCGTATCTGGGCGGTGTGGACCGGTTGATGGCGGAAGGCTGCATCGGCCAGTTGCCGGAGATCGTGGACGGCGACGCGCCGCACACGCAACGCGGCTGCGACGCGCAGGCGTGGGGCGTCACGGAGGCGCTTCGCGTGTGGAAGCTTCTGACCTAACCCGGCGTAGCCGGAACCAAGGGGGTTGTGGCACAATGAACGCATGGAAACAACTCCACACAAGCCCGCCGGGGATTCGAACGTAAGGGAACTTATAGCGGGGCTGTAAAGAGGGGTGGTCAAGCACAAAATCATCGGAATCTTCGTAACTACTCAGGTGCCCGCCCGCCATGGGCGGGCACCTGAGTA
>DYDC01000225.1 GCA_020718125.1 Methylacidiphilum sp.
GAAACCCTATCGCACCGCCGCCGTATTCTTCGCCGCCCTCTGCGCGTTCCTGGCCGCCTGTGAAACCACCGGCTACACCCAGCGCCGCGGCCCGGCCGAAGACCCCGCCATCACCAGCCTCCGCGCCGACATGCGACTGCTGGAGGACCGCCTCAACCGCGTCGTCGGCGACGTCCAGGCGCTCCAGGTCAACTACGAGCGGCTCCAGCAACAGACCGCCTCGCTCCAACAGCAGGTCTCGGCTGTCGCAGCCGGCGGTGCGGGTGGCGCGGTTTCGCCCGCGGTGATCTCCCATCTTGAGCAACGCATTTCCGCGATAGACGCCGCCCGCAAACGCGACAACGAGATCATCGTCAATCAGGTCACAGCCGAGATCCAGAAGCTCGGTGGCAGCGCCAGCGGCATTTCCCGCCGCGCCTCGTCGCCCGGCCCGACGCCCGCCGCACGCGTGCCTTCCGGCAAGCGCGTCGCCTCCAGCCCCGGCGCAGCCGGCGCGGGCGCGACTCCAGCGACCGCCGCGGGAGGCGAGCAGGGCTACGAGCACGTCGTCGAGAAAGGCCAATACCTCAGCACCATCGCCAAGGCCTACGGCGTCACCATCGATGAGATCAAGAAAGCAAACGACCTCAAGAACGATGCCCTCCGGGTCGGCCAGAAACTGTTCATTCCGAAGAAGTAGCCGGCTCTGCCCGCTGAATAGCCGCGCGTCGTCCGTTGTCCAAACGGGTGTGAAGTCTGAGACTCTCAACACCAAGTGGGGGCGGCTGGCGGCCCACTTGCGCTGCCTCACGCGCGGCATGTTGCACGGGCACTTTGAAAGGACGGGCTTCTTCGTGTCCGGCATCCGCCGACAAATCTGTTCCAAACGCCGCAAGAAGCATCCACGGGAATGAATCGGCCATGAGGTCGGAAATGCTCGACAACAAGTGGTGGCGGCTCACAGCCCACGTCTGCCGCCTCGGCCGCTGCCTCTTCCATGGCCAGGCGTCCCGCGCGGGCTTTTTTCTCGCGGGCATCCGGCGCGAACTGCAAACACCATCTTCCCGCCAACCGCAGTGGAAGCCGTGAGGCTTCCGATTCACTCCACCATCGAAGAAGGCGGAACGCTCAAGCGTTCCACTACTCGTCCGCCGCCGCTCGCCGCTGCCATCGCTCGCGGCCGCTTTCGGACTTCGGCATCGAGGTGTCGGGCTTGAGATAGACGGCGTCCCTGCCGAGGACCGCCTCCAACTCCTTCACCAGTTCCCCGGAGGGCGCGACATTGAACGCCTCGTGCGTGTCCGCAAACACCATCCCGCCGCCCGGCAGCGTAAAAATCAATGCGACCGGCACTCGCCCCTCGTGCCGGGCGAGGATGTCGCGGACCCTGGCGAGTTGCTCGGGCGTGGTCTTCGTGGTGTGCACGCGCAAATGGACCTGCTTGGTGTAACGGCGAACGACCTCGTCCAGCGGGATGATGTCGTTGGCGAAAATCTTCGGCTTCTCGTCGCGCTTGTTGACGCTGCCTTGGACGAAGATCGCCTTGCCGGCCACCAGATGCTGGCGCGTCTTCTGGAACGTCTCGTCGAAGCAGAGCACCTCCACCGTGCCGTGCAGGTCCTCCACGCTGACGGCGGCCCACGGCTTGTTGGTCTTTGAGGAAACACGCTGGACGACGTCCACGATGAGACCGCCGAGCCGCGTCGGGGCGCGGTCCACAAGCTCCTTCAGCTTCTCGGACGAGTGCAGTTCGTAGCGCTCCAGCAACGGCGCGTATTCGGCCAGCGGATGGCCGGAGAGGTAGAAGCCCATCAACTCCTTCTCGAACGCGAGCAGCTCGTTCTCCGGCCACTCGGTCATCTCGCCGGGCCGCGGCCGTGCAACCGTCTTCGCGGGAGCCGGCTCGTCGAACGCGCCGAAGAGCGACACCTGGCCAGAGGCGCGGTCGCGCTGGACGGCGGCGGCGCGGCCGAGCGCATGGTCAACCTGATTGAAGATCTGGAGGCGCGGTTGCCTGGCGAAGTCGAACGCGCCGCATTTCACCAGCGACTCGATGGCCCGGCGATTGCACGCGCGGGTGTCCACGCGCTCGCAGAAGTCGAACATGTCGCGGAACGGCCCGCCCGCCTCGCGGGCCTCGATGACAGCCTCGATGGCCGTCTCGCCGACGCCCTTGATGGCGGCGAGGCCGAAGCGGATTCTGCCCGTGGCCGCGTCACTCCGTGACGCGCTGCTCTGGTCGGCCCCCGGCGCGTCACGGAGTGACGCGGCCACGGTCTGGACACCGAACTTCAGCGGGCTGGTGTTCACGTCGGGCGGCAGCACCTCGATGCCCATGTCGCGCGCCTCCGCGATGAAAACCGCCAGCTTGTCCTGGTTGCCGAGGTCGTTGGAAAGCAGCGCGGCCATGAACTCGACGGGGTAATTCGCCTTCAGAAACGCGGTCTGGTAGGCGATGAGCGCGTAGGCGGCGGCGTGGGACTTGTTGAAGCCGTAGCCGGCGAACTTCTCCAGCACCTCGAATATCTTCTCCGCCTTCGCCTTCGGCATTTTGTTCTTCTCGGCGCAACCTTTGATGAACTTGTCCCGCTGCTTATCCATCTCCTCCTTCTTTTTCTTGCTCATCACCTTGCGGAGGACATCGGCGCCGCCGAGCGTGTAGCCGGCCAGCGCCTGCGTGGCCTGCATGACCTGCTCCTGGTAGATCATGATGCCGTAGGTTTCGCGGCAGATCGGCTCCAGCAGCGGATGCTCATAATCAATCGGCTCACGGCCGGCCTTGCGACTGGTGAACGACGGGATGAGGTCCATCGGGCCGGGGCGGTAGAGCGCGATGAGGGCGATGACGTGCTCCAGCCGTTCGATCTCAAACTTTCGGCACAGGTCGCGCATGCCGCCGGACTCAAGCTGGAACACGCCGACGGTCTGCGCGTCGTTAAGCAGCTTGTAAGTGGGCGCGTCGTCGAGCGGGATGCTGGCGATGTCCACCGTGATGTCCCGCGTCCGCTTGACCAGCTTCACCGCGTCAGCAATGACCGTGAGCGTCTTCAGCCCAAGGAAGTCCATCTTCAACATGCCGAGGTCGCCCAGCGGGTTCATCGAATACTGCGTGATGATGGAGCCGTTTTGGTCGCGCGCGAGTGGGATGACCTCGCTGAGCGGCTGCGCGCCGATGACGACGCCGGCGGCGTGGGTCGAGCTTTGGCGGGCGTTGCCCTCCAGCACGAGCGAGCTTTCGATGATCTCGCGGACGGTCGGTTCGTTGTCGTAGGCGGCCTTCAGGTCGGCGCTCATGGCGAGCGCCTTGTGGAGCGTCATGTTCAGGTCGGGCGGGATCATCTTCGCGACCCGGTCGCCGTCGCCGTAGGACAGGCTCATGACGCGCGCGATGTCACGGACGACCATTTTCGCGCCCATCGTGCCGAACGTGATGATCTGCGCGACGTTCTGCTCCCCGTATTTCTTGCGGACGTATTCGATGACCTCGCCGCGGCGCTCGTCGCTGAGGTCAATGTCAATGTCCGGCGGGCTGATGCGCTCCGGGTTCAGGAACCGCTCGAAGAGCAGGTTGTAGCGGAGCGGGTCCACCGCGCTGATCTCCAGCAGATACGTCACCAGCGAGCCGGCCGCCGAGCCGCGGCAGCCGACTGGGATGCCGTGCTCCTTCGCGTAGCCGACGAAATCGCCAACGATGAGGAAGTAGCTGACGAACCCGGTCTTCTCGATGACCTTCAGCTCGAACTCCATCCGCTCGATGACCACGCGCTGCTCCTTCGTGAGGCCCGCCGCGGCCGGGTCGAACCCGTAGCGTTTGCGGACACCGTCGGCGCAGAGCTTGCGCAGATAACCCTCGCGCGTGAACCCCGCCGGCGGCGCGAAATCCGGGAACCGGGTCTTGCCGAACTCGAAGTTGAGGTTGCAACGGTCGGCGATGAGGCGCGTGTTCTGGATGGCCTCGGGCAGCTCGGCGAACCGCTTCGCCATCTCCTCCGGCGATTTCAGGTAGAACTGGTCGCTGTTGTAACGCATCCGGCGCTCGTCGCTCAGCGCGCTGCCGGTCTGGAGGCAGATCAGGCAATCGTGCGCGTGCGAATGCTCCGGCAACAGGTAATGCACGTCGTTGGTCGCCACCAGCGGCAGGTCAAACTCCTTCGCCAGCGTGCGCAGGCCGCGGGCGACCTTCCGCTGGTCCTCGATGCCGTGGTCCTGCAATTCGAGGTAGAAGCAATCCTTCGCGAAGATGTGTTTGAACTGGTCGGTCGCCTCGCGCGCGAGCTTGAGTCGGTCCTCCTTGAGCTTCTGCGGCACTTCGCCCTTGAGGCAGCTCGTCAGCCCGATGAGGCCCTTCGCGTGCTGCGCGAGCAGTTCCTTGTCTATGCGCGGCTTGTAGTAGAACCCGTCGAGATGCGCCGCCGTGATGAGCTTGATGAGGTTGTGGTAACCGGTCTCGTCCTGCGCGAGGAGGATGAGGTGGTTCTGCGCCTCCTTCGCGCTCGCCGCGTTGCGCTCCAGCCGGCTGCCCGGCGCGACGTAGGCTTCGCAGCCGATGATCGGCTTCACGCCCCCGGCGACGGCGGCCTTATAGAAATCAATGACGCCGAACAGGTTCCCGTGGTCCGTGATGGCCACCGCCGGCATCTTCAACGCGCGCGCCCGCTTCACCACGTCATCCACACGGCACGCCCCATCGAGCAGGCTATACTCGGTGTGCAGATGCAGATGAACGAAGTCAGGACGATCCATGAGCGCGGCGAGTATAGGCGGCGGCGGGCCGCTGGCAAGCTGCGAGGCGAGATTGAGCGCAGCAAGGGCGCAACTTGACACACGCACCACGATCA
>DYDC01000226.1 GCA_020718125.1 Methylacidiphilum sp.
AAGCCGCCGAAGATCGGTTGATCGGTTCCGTTCAGATCGGTCCGCGCATCCATGAGTTCATCCGCGCCCGCTTTGCTTTCCGCCAACGAACTGGCCCTCAGCTTCGGGCTTCAGCGCGTGCTGGACGGGGTCGTGCTGTCGGTCGCGCCGTGGGAGAAGGTGGGGCTGGTCGGGCGCAACGGGTGCGGGAAGACCTGCCTGTTGAAAATCCTCGCGGGGGCCAATCAGGCCGATGCGGGGGAAATCTCGCGGCGGCGCGGGCTGCGGGTCGGGTATCTGCCGCAGGAGTTCGAGCTGGATGGCAGCAAGACGGTGCGGGAGAACATCGAGGCGGGGGCGAGCGATTTGATGGAGTGGCTGCGCTGTTACGAGGCCGGCCACCGCAGCGACGCGGAGATGGCGGAGTTGCTCCACAAGATCGAGGTGGCGGACGGCTGGAACCTGCAGGCGCGGATCAAGGCCGACGCGACGGCGCTTGGCACGCCGCCGCTGGACGCGCGGGTCGGGCCGTTGTCGGGCGGCGAGAAGCGGCGCGTGGCGCTCTGCCGCGCGCTGGCGCCGCAGCCGGACTTGTTGTTGCTCGATGAGCCGACGAACCATCTCGACGCGGAGACGATCCGCTGGGTGGAGGAGTTCCTCCAGAACTTCCCGGGCGCGGTGATCTTCGTCACGCACGACCGCTATTTCCTCGATGTGCTCGCGACGCGGATCGTGGAGTTGGCCGACGGCCGGTGTTTCTCGCATCCGGGCAATTACACGGCGTATCTGGAATCGAAGGCGGTCCGGCAGCAGATCGCGGAGCAGTCGGAGCGGCGGCGGCAGCGGTTCCTGCGCGTGGAGCTGGAGTGGGTCCGCGCGGGCGTGCGGGCGCAGCGGTCGAAGGCGCGGCACCGGTTGGACACGTTTTACCAGGTGGCCGGGCTGGAGGCGCCGCCGGAGGAGCGGGAGATGGATTTGTTGATCCCGCCCGCGCCGGAGTTGGGCAACATCGCGGTGAACGTGGCCGAGGCGGGCGCGAAGGTCGGCGAAGGCGACGGCGAGCGCTGGTTGTTTCGCGGGCTGACGTTCGCGTTGAAGCCGGGCGAATGCACGGGCGTGGTGGGCCGCAACGGCGTCGGCAAGACGACGCTGCTGCGGCTCTGCATGGGCGAACGCGCGCCGGACGGGGGCGCCGTCACGATCGGGAAGAAGGTGACGTTCAACTACATTGACCAGGCGCGGATGCAGCTCAACGGCGCGAACACGGTGCTGGAGGAGATCGCGGGCGGCAGCGAGCGCATCACTTTTGGCGAGCAGAGCCTGAGCGCGCGGGCGTATCTGCGGCGGTTCCTGTTCGCGGACGACCGGGTGACGGAGCGCGTGGAGCGGCTCTCCGGTGGCGAACGCGCGCGGCTGATGCTGGCGAAGGTGTTGCGGCGCGGTGGCAACGTGCTGGTGCTGGACGAGCCGACGAACGATCTCGACCTGCCCAGCCTGCGGATGCTGGAGGAGGCGCTGGCGGACTTTGACGGCAGCGTGCTGGTGGTGAGCCACGACCGCTATTTCCTGGACCGCATCTGCGACCAGATCGTGGCGTTCGAGGACGGCGGTGTGTTCGTGCAGCCGGGCAACTATTCGTATTACCTGGAAAAGCGGAAGGAGCGGGAGTTGCGCGGGAAGCTCGCGAGCGACGCCGCGCCGAAGGTCCGCGCGCGCGAGCCGGAAGCCGCGGCGCCGAGGCCCGCCCGCCCGCGCAAGCTGAGCTTCAAGGAGCAGCGTGAATTCGCGGGGATGGAAGCGGCGATTCTGGCGGCGGAGAGCCGCGCGGCGGAACTGGAGGCGACGTTGAACGATCCCAGCTTCTACGCCACGCGCGCGAAGGAGGGGCCGGCCTTGATCGCGGAACTGGAAGCGGCGAAAGCGGAAGTGGCCCGGCTCTACGCCCGGTGGGAGGAGTTGGGCCAGATCGGGAAATGAAAACGGACGCGTCTCGCCATGCGCGCCAGGATGAATCGTCACGCTGGCTTGTCTGTCGAACGCCAATCACGCGCTTCGACAAACAGGGACAGGTGTCCGACGTTCTCAGTGGCCACACACCCGCCAACGGCCAGAGCTTGCGCGGCGAGGATCACGTCGCCGTCCAACGCCCGCGCGTCAGCCGTGGGACGCCAGCACCGCCGCGCTTCTGCCCAAAGTTCCGCTGCCTGCCGCATCGCCGCTGTCGTCAGCGGCAGATAGATGAGGACGGACTCAAGTTTGTCCAAGCGCGTAATGGAGCGTGTCAGTCCCTCCAACACAAGGCTGCGACGCAACTCATAGTCTGCGATTTCGGGAATGATGACCGGGATGCCGCTGTCGACCTGTTGCTGGAGCCAATTGACGATCTCCGGATTGCTTGCGGGATGGGCGAGCCTTCCGAGCGGGACGGCATCAAGAACCCGCGGCTTAGTCATTCAGGAGTGGCCGACGGGAGAGGCGGTTCTTGGTCAAAGCGCGGCGAACTCGCGGCCACGCTTGCGTGTCGTAAGCCGCTTCGCGGCTCCAAGCTTCCAGAAGGCGAACGGCCGCCGGCTTGAATCTCTTCGCAACTGGCTTTGTCAGGACTGTCGAGTTCACGCGGAAACCATAGGTGGGCGGCTGGGGAACGCCAGCACATGGACGAGTTTGTTTTCCGGGTTCTCCAGCGGCAGCCAATAACCGATGTTGGTCATGCCGTATTTCTCGAAACTCTTGCAGGTGTAGTCGCGGAAGCGGGCCTGTGGCGCGTCGAGCTTGCCCGGCGCGGCGTAGTAGGTGCGCAGATCGAAGCATTGAGAGTCGGCAGCCTGGCCGGCGGCGGTGAAGCTGAGCGCAACGGTGAGCAGTGCGAGCGGGAGGCGGCGGAAGGTCGGTTTCATGGCGGAGGTTGTTAGCAGCGAGGGCGGGAAGATGGGAAGTGATTTCTGGATGTAGCGGAACGCGCCTGCGTTCCGTCCTTCCGTCAAGAGGCTTCCGCTGGCCCCTTTGCTCCGCTACTGTGGCGCGGATGAGTTCACGGCGAATCATCGTGGTCGGCGGCGGGGCGGCCGGTGTCTTTGCAGCCATCGCGTGCGCCGAGGCGATGCCGGAGGCCGAGGTGACCGTGCTTGAGAAAGGGCCGGAGTTTCTGACCAAGGTCCGCATCTCCGGCGGCGGACGCTGCAACGTGACGCACGCCTGTTTCGGCCCGCGCGAACTGGCCGCGCGCTATCCGCGCGGCGGGCGGGCGCTGATCGGGCCGTTCAAACGCTTCCAGCCGCGCGACACGGTCGCGTGGTTTGAGGCACGCGGCGTGAAACTCAAGACGGAGCGTGATGGCCGCATGTTTCCCGTCACTGACGATTCGCAGACGGTCGTGGATTGTCTCGTGCGCGCGGCGAAGGCGGCGGGAGTGAAGCTGCGGGCGCGCTGCGGCGTGGAGAAGATTTCCATCGTTGGCGAAACTGTAGCGGCGGTCTGCGACCGCCGAAATCGAGCAGCGGAACGCGTGAGCGTTCCGCAATCAATCGGAAGCCTCACAGCTTCCGCTACAGCCGGCGCTCATAGAGCGCAGGATCGTTTTGAACTCACGTTGTCCAACGGCGAGAGGCTCGTTTGCGACCGCCTCTTGCTTGCCACGGGCGGCTGCCGCACGGCCGCGGCGGGAGAACTGGCCGTGTCGCCCGGCCACACACTTGAACCGCCTGTGCCTTCATTGTTCACGTTCCACATCGAGACGGCGTGGTTGCGGGAACTGGCTGGAATCTCAGTCGAACCTGTTGAAGCATCGGTGCCGGGCACGAAGCTCCGCGAGCGCGGCGCGTTGCTGGCGACACACTGGGGCTTGAGCGGTCCGGCCATCCTGCGGCTCTCGGCGTGGGGCGCGCGGGAACTTCACGGCCTCGACTACAAGTTCCCGCTGCGCGTGAACTGGCTGCCACAACTCAGCGCGGAAGCGGTCGTGGCGAAGCTTCGGTCGCGCCGCGACCCGCAGCCGGCGCGGTTTGTGGCGAATACACCGATTGCACCGCTGCCGGCACGACTGTGGGAACGGCTGGTCATCGCCGCCGGCATCGGACGCGAGACGCGCTGGGCCGCGCTCACGCGCGCCGCGCAGCACCGGCTCGTCCAGCAACTCATCCGCACGGAGTTCCCGGTGACGGGCAAGAGCATGAACAAGGACGAGTTTGTGACCTGCGGCGGCGTGCGGCTCGGCGGGGTGGATTTCAAGACGATGGAGAGCCGCCTCTGTCCCGGCCTTTACTTCGCCGGCGAACTGCTCGACGTGGACGGCATCACCGGCGGATTCAACTTCCAGGCCGCGTGGACCACCGGCTGGATTGCAGGCCGCGCGATGGCGGGGGTGGCATGGGCTTCCAGCCCATGAATCGCCGTTCGCAGGCAAAGGTTCATGGGCTGGAAGCCCATGCCACTGCGCGAAACAGGCGCGTTGATTTCGCGGACGTTCTTTGCGAGGGTCAACCGCAGGGTGACGCCACCAGTTCCCAAACCAACGCCGCTCCCCAGCAAGCCGTGGTATCGCATCCTCTGCGTGCAGGCGCTCCTCGCCGTCGCGCTCGGCGCGTTCGGCGCGATGGCGTTCACCGTCGGCAGCTACGGCCTCGGCTCGCTCGAACGCCTGCTCGCGCTGATGGGCGGCTTCTACCTGACGGCCACGCTGTTCGTGATCGTCGTGCTTGGCGCGATCGCCTGGTATAACGGCTTCTCGATCTTCCGCTACCTCGCCTACATCAAGGGCGCCTCCGGTAACTCTTTGCTGGCGCAGCGGCGTTGTAGGCCGCTTCTGCGAAGCGGCGAATTTATCAAGAGTTT
>DYDC01000227.1 GCA_020718125.1 Methylacidiphilum sp.
CGTGTGTCAAGTTGCGCCCAGTATTGGCTGTGGCAGCGGTAGCAGATGGTCACGTCGGGCAGGATGCGGTAGAGAAGGTAGTCCACCGCTGCCGCGCCGATCAGGACGGCGAACGCCTGCCAGACCCTGTTGTAGAAGTAGAGCCGGCAGCTCACGACGGCGGCCAGCACGAAGAGGCTGACGCCGAAGGCGCGGTTGAAATCCTTCTGCGCATAGACGTGCGGGCAGTCGCACAGCGCGCAAGCAGGTTGTCGCCAATGAAGAGAACGAGCGGTTCCATGACGGGAAAAAAGGGCGTTGGGTGTTCAGCCCGCTGCGGCTGAACACGGTGCGCAAGCCTCGCAGGCGCGCGGCCGTTCGCGGTTGTCGTCGTCCCAGTGACCTCCCCAGTCCGGGTCGAGGCCGAGGTCGCGGATCATTTGCAGGTCTTTCTGGGGCAGTTGGCCGGTGGTGGTCAGGTAGTTGCCGATCATCGTGGCGGAGGCGCCGGCGACGAAGATCATCGGCTGGAGGTCGCGCAGGTTCACTTCGCGCCCTCCGGCAACCATGATTTCCTTGCGCGGCAGTATGAAGCGATAGACGGCGATGGTCTTGAGGATTTCCAGCGGCGCGAGCGGCGTCAGCTTCTCGAACGGCGTGCCTTGGATCGGGTTCAGGAAATTCATCGGCACGATGTCCACATCGAGTTCCTTCAGCGCAAAAGCCATCTGGACACGATGGCGGCGCGTCTCGCCCATGCCAAAGATGCCGCCGGAGCAGACGCGGATGCCGGCGGTCTTGAGGAACTGGATGGTGCGAACGCGATCGGCGCAGGTGTGCGTGGTGCAGATGTTGGGGAAATATTCCTCGGCGGTTTCGAGGTTGTGGTTATAGACGACGAGGCCGGCGGTCTTGAGCCGGTCGGCGACGCGCTGGGTCTCGATGAGGCCGAGCGAGGCGTCGGCCCGCGCAGTGCCGCTGCGGGCGAGGGCTTCGATGGCGCGGCAAACCTCGTCGAGTAACAGACCTTCCTTCAGCCCGCGCCACGCGGCGACGATGCCGAAACCCCGTGCGTGGTTCGCGTGGGCTTCACCGGCGGCCTTGATCACTTCCTCCGGCTCGACAAATGCATGGCGTGGCGAGTCGGTGTCGCAGGCGGCCGATTGCGCGCAGAACTTGCAGTCTTCGGGGCACGCGCCGGCCTTGGCGTTGACGATGGAGCAGAGGTGGACCTTGTTGCCCTTGAACTTCTCGCGGACGCGGTTCGCGGCGGCGAGGAGGTCGTGAATGTCGGCGTTGGACTCCGTCTCGCTGAGCCGGATGGCTTCGTCCAGCGAGACGTCGCCGCCGTCGAGCACGCGCGCGGTCAACGCGCCGAGAAAGCCGCGAAAATCGGGTTCGTGTTGCATAAAGCGCGGCGGAGCCTAGCTGATGGTTTTGTGGGTGGCAAGAATGGGGCGGTCTGGAACTGACGGAAACAACGGGCGAAAAGTGGGTTGATTCTCTTTGGCACGGTGGGTTAGCTTGCGCGCTCCGAACGAGCAGAACAGGACGACACAAACATGGCAGTCAAACCACGCGACGAACTTTCCGATCTTGCGCAGCAGCTTTACAAGAAGGCCAACGATGCGGTCAATCGCCAGAACTACGGCTATGCGATCGAGCTGCTGAACCAAATCCTGGAGATGGAGCCCTCGTTTCTCGACGGCCGCAAGCTGCTGCGGGGGGTGCAGTGGCGCCAGTTCCAGAGTCTCGGCGCGCTGAGGCAGAAGATGGCGGGCATGTCCGCGGCGGGCGCGGCGATGAAGGCGCAGGGCACGCTGAAGAAGAACCCGGCCCGGGCGATGGCGGAGGCCGAGCGCGTGCTCAACGGCGACCCGGGCAATTCGACTGCGCTGAGCGTGTTGGCGGACGGGGCGGAAGCGACGCGGATGCTGGAGACGGCGGCGTTCGCGCTGGAGTCGCTGCGCCAGGCGAAACCGGACGATGTGAAACTGCTCAAGCGGCTGGGCGAGTTTTACAACCGCACCGCCGAGAATGAGAAGGCGCGGCAGGTCTATGAACTGGTGTTGAAGCTCAAACCGGACGACGCGGACGCATTCAAGGCGATGAAGGACGCGACCGCAAAGGGCGCGTTGCAGAAGGGCGGCTGGGAGAAGGAGGGTGATTTTCGCGGCAAGATGAAGGACCAGGAGGAGGCCAAGTCCTTGGAACAGGAAAGCCGCGTGGTGAAATCGGACGACATGCTGGAGAACCTCATCGCGGAAACCGAACAGAAACTCCAGGAGCAGCCCGGCAACCTTGCCGTGGCCCGGCAGCTCGCGCGCTATTATCGTGAGAAGGGCCGTTACGATGACGCGCTCGGCATTTTCACCCAGGTCCAGCAGCACCAGGCGGCCGATCCGGCGCTGGAAAAGGAGATTAACGAAACGCACTTGCGGAAGATGGACGCCGGGATCGCCGCCAAGGAAGCCGCGTTGCAGCAGACGCCGGACAACGAGGCGTTGAAGCAGGAGATGGAGGCGGCGCAGCAGGCCAAACAGGATTTCATGCTGAAGGACGCCGAGCGGCGCGTCGAGCGTTACCCGAACGACCTCAGCTTCCGGTTCGAACTGGGGGAGCTTTACTTCAAGGGAGGCAACATCAAGGGCGCCATCGAGCAGTTCCAGAAGGGCATCAAGCATCCGCAACTGCGGACGCGGGCGCTGAACTTCCTGGGCCAGTGTTTCATGGCGCAGAAGCTGGTGGACCTTGCCATCCGGCAGTTCATGGCCGCGTCGTCGGAAATCCTGGGGATGGACGATCTGAAGCTGGAGGCGCTTTACAACCTGGGCGTGGCCTACGAAGCCAAGGGCATCAAGGAAAAGGCCGAGGAGTGCTACCAGCAGATTTACGAGGTGGACATGGCCTACCGCGACGTGGGCAAGCGGCTCGGGCTGGGGTAAACGTCAGCAACGCCGCCAAACCCTGGAGTGGGCGCCTGCAGGCTCTACGGCCCCTTCTTCCCTGACGACTTGGACGAAGTTCCCGACTTGGGTGACTTCGTGGTCGTGACCGGCGTCGGCTTGGAGCGCTCCATTCGCGCGGTGGTGATGGCATCGAGCCGCTGCTTGACGTTGTTGGCGTAGGCTTCCCAATCCTGTTTCAGCTTCAGCCATTCCTGGTCGCGGGCCTGCCACTGCATGATCTGCTGCCGCGCGTGGTTCAGTATGTCCTGCTGCTCGACCACGGTGCGCTTCGCGGCGGTCATCTGGTTCTGAAGGCCCTTCTTCTCGTTCTCGACCTCGTCAATCCGGTTGGCCACCAAGCGCCACGCCCCGATGTTCAGCAGGAGCACGCCGACAATGGCGAGGGGAATTTCGAGTTTCCATGCCAGCCCGGTGCTCAACCGGTGGGCGGCCACCACCAGCAAGGCGATGACGCCGATGGCCGCAAGACTCCAGCCGACAATGGAGCCGGCGGAACTATTGGCCTGCACGCTACCCGCGCCTTGGGCAAAGGCGGCTGCGCTGCCCAACACAAGTAACAACACACTCGATGCGATCTGTTTCATGAATGATTCCTTCTGGTGACGGCAAAGCTAACAATTGTCAAACCGACCTGCAGGTTCCTCAAAACCCAGCGGTTTCGAGCGGCCAAAATACCGTTCGCGCTTTACTTGGGCAAGCTCTTTTGGCATCGTCCGGCGCTTCGGAAGGAGAATTCCACATGCCTGGCGATGTTGTGACCTTTGGTGAAATCATGCTCCGGCTGACCCCGCCGGGGTTTCAACGCATCCTGCAGACGCCCGTCCTCGAACTTCGCTTCGGTGGCGGCGAGGCCAACGTGGCCGTTTCGCTGGCCATGCTCGGCCGACCGGCGGCCTTTGTGACACGCCTGCCCAAAAACGACGTGGCCCAGCGCTGCATCAACGACCTGCGCGCCATCGGCGTGGACACCCGCCACGTCCTGCGCGGCGGCGACCGGATGGGCATCTATTTTCTGGAAGCCGGCGCGAGTCAGCGGCCCTCCACGGTGCTCTACGACCGCGCCCACAGCGCCATCGCCGGCATCACGCCCGACATGGTGGACTGGAAGAAGGTTTTCGCGGGCGCGAAATGGTTCCATTTCACCGGCATCACGCCCGCCTTGGGCGATTCCGCGGCGGAGACCTGCAAGCTCGCCGCGAAGACGGCGCGAGAGATGGGCCTGACCGTCAGCGCCGACCTCAACTACCGCAAGAAACTCTGGTCCCGCGAGAAGGCCGGCAAGGTCATGGCCGAGTTGATGCCGTTCGTGGACATCTGCATCGCCAACGAGGAGGACGCCGAGAGCGTCTTCGGCATCGAGGGCGCCGAGGTGACCAGCGGCAAGATCGAGCACGCCCGCTACGTGGACGTGGCGCGGCAGCTTACCGAGAGGTTCGGGTTCAAGGCCGTCGCCATCACGCTGCGCGAGAGCATCTCGGCCAGCGAGAACGGCTGGTCGGGCCTGTATTACGCGGGCGGCAAGCCGCATTTCAGCCGCCGCTACCGCATCCAGATCGTGGACCGCGTCGGCGGCGGCGACAGCTTCGCGGCGGGGCTGATTTTCGCCCTGATGCGCGGCGACGACGCGCAAAAGGCGATTGAGTTCGCCGTCGCGGCGAGCTGCCTCAAGCACTCCATCGTCGGCGATTTCAATTACACCGCTTTGAATGAAGTCGAGACCCTCGCGGCGGGCGATGCGTCGGGAAGGGTGCAACGGTAACAGGACCTGCGGGAGAGCTGGAAATCCGAAATCCGAAGCTCGAAATCCGAAACAAATCCCAATGGCCAAAGCTCAAAAAGAGAAAACG
>DYDC01000228.1 GCA_020718125.1 Methylacidiphilum sp.
GTTGAGATCTGACCCCCATTGCGCAGTCCAGATCGAGGGTGCAACCTTCCGAGGGGTGCGCGTTGCCGGGCAACCCCCGCAACGCCCAGCCGTGCAGGCCGGCGAGGGTTTCGCAGCTTTGGAAACCGAAGGCGCCGAAGAAACGCGAGAGCGTGCTCTGACTGGGGACGGCTTCGATGCCGAACACCCCGGCGATGGCGGGGTCGTTTTGCAGCCAGGCCACGCGCGAGAGCTTGTCGGCCCCGGTGAGGATGCCGCCGAGATAGCCCAGCGCGATGTCGGTGGGCGCGTAGGCGTTGGGGCTGGTGGGGGCGTGCGGCAGCCGCTGCTCCAGCTCCGTGCGGAATCGTTTCTGATGCAGGAAGTGAGATCAGACGATCAGGCCGCCGTGAGCGGTCAGCCGCTGATCGGTGAAGGAAATTCGGATTGCCGAGGCGTCTGCGGCTCGATCAACATCCAGCCGCACCGTTTGGTTCGCCTCCCGTGGACGCATGGGCGCTTGTGTTTTCATCATACCCACAAGCTCGCCAAACGGCGCTTACTCTTTCAATCTGAATCGTTCCGGCTAAGGACATTTGCTCTCACGTGCGCCGAAATCGGCCCGCAGGCGGGTTGTAATAACGAAAGGCCGCCCAGTGCTTTTCGCCTTTACTCGACCGCTGCGGGCAAACGACGCGCATTTGCGCTGACGCCGGGCTGCCGGTCTGGACTGCACTGTCCAATGGCAGCCCCAGCGTCGAAAGCTTCTGCAAGGAGCCGATGTTTATCGAAAGGCCGCCCAGTTGCTTTTCGTTACGCATAGGGCTTCTTGCAGAAAAATCTGTTGTTCGCTTGGCAAAGATCTCGATACCACTCCGGCGTTGGGCTTCTTCCCAAGACCGCGTTAGCGTTGAACCCGGCACTGAAAGTGCCAGCCTCAGATGTCCACTCCGTCGGACAGTCACTTGGAGCAGATGTCGTGTGACGCTGCGGATACTAGGCCGAAAACCGCTTCTGCCACGTGGAGGCGCTCTGTCGGCGTGTTGGACAATTGACCGTCATCTGGACATCTCTGGACAATGTGGATGGTTCATGCCAGCGGCTTGCTTGAGGGCGATCTTCTCTGATTCATGAGGTTCGCACGATCCAGACCTTCCCGGCAGTCGGACTGTTGTTGTCGGGCCTCAGGCGACGCGCCGGCGTTGACGGGGGACGGGGTTTGTGTATGCTCACGCGCGCCCAACCAGAGAAAGACCGACCGTGCAAATCACCAAAGCCATCATCACTGCGGCCGGCCAGACCCAGCGCACGCTGCCGTTGCAGATCTTCATGGACCGCGACGGCGCGCCGAAGGCTGCGCTGGCCATTATCATTGAGGAAGTCATCCGCGCCGGCGTCGAGGAAATCTGCGTCGTCGTCTGCCCCGGCGAAGAGGCGAACTATCGCGCCGCGGCGGGCCGTCACGCGAACCGGCTTCATTTCATCGAGCAGCCGGCGCCGCGCGGCTACGGCCACGCCGTCTGGTGCGCGCGCGAGTTTGTAGATGCAAAACCGTTCCTCTTGTTGGTGAGCGACCATCTCTACCTCAGCCGCGGCGCCAAAGGCTGCGCCGAACAACTGGTCGAGGTCGCGCAGGCCGAGAAATGCGCCGTCTCCGCGGTGCAGGCCACGCACGAGAGCAAGCTGCCCTTTTACGGCGCGGTCGGCGGACGACTCGTGCCGGGGCGCCAGCGGCTTTACCATGTCGAGAACGTCATCGAGAAACCCACACCGACCGAGGCCGAGCAGCGGCTCATCGTTCCCGGCCTGCGCGCGGGACACTATCTCTGCTTCTTTGGCATGCACGTCCTGACGCCGGCGGTGATGGAACTGCTGGATGAGGCGGTCAAGCAGGCCGACAAGGGCGGCGGCGTGCAGCTCACCTCGGCGCTCGCCAGACTCGCCGAACGCCAGCGTTACCTCGCCTGCGAACTCGA
The DNA here is from genome assembly GCA_020718125.1 of Methylacidiphilum sp. GTDB lineage: Bacteria > Verrucomicrobiota > Verrucomicrobiia > CAIQCK01 > CAIQCK01 > JACRKA01. The sequence goes on from DYDC01000228.1 coordinate 1,956, forward strand.
AGGCCGCCGGTTCGACATCGGCGCGCGCTACGGCCTGCTGACTGCGCAGTTCGCGCTCGCGCTCGACGGCAAGGACCGCGCCGAGGCGCTCGCGGGCCTGGTGGAACTGCTCGCCATCCGCGGCGGAAATTGACCGTCAGCTTTTCGCACGACCATGGCCGGCAAATTTGTCTCCATCATCACTGCGGCCGACCCGGCCGTCCGCAACCAGTCGCTCGACGCATTCTGCGCGCCCGCCTCGCTCGCGGCCCTGCTCGCCGAGTGCGGCGATCTGGAGGCCTTCCGCCGACGCGGCGACAACCTCTACGAGCGGGTGCGGGCATTGTTCTTCCTCTACTCGATCCATCGCTTCCACCTGCCGCGAAAAGCCGGCGTGGTGCAGCGCGGGCTGGTGCCGTTCCATGGCTACGAACATCTCCTCCAGCGGCGCTTTGAGGAAGCCATCACCGTCTTCCTCGGCTGCCAGCAGGCGGACGGGCCGAGCGCGGCCATCTCCAGCGCGCTCGCGGCGGCGTATCAACGGCTCGCGTTCCAGACACTGGCCGATCAGGTCCGCCGCAGCGTCCGCACCGTGGCGGGCAACCGCTGGATGTTCCGCATGGGCCATCCTGCCGACCATCCGCTCCGCCTCCGGCCCGAACTGCTCCGCCGCGCGCCCGATGGCACGTTCCCCATCCTGCGCGAGCGCACGCCCGTCCGCATGGACATGAGCCACAGCGGCTGGAGCGACATCTTTTTCCTTGGCATGGATTATCCGGAGGGCGCGCGCGTGCTGAACGTCTCGATTGACCTCGGCGTCCACGGCCGCGACGCCGCGCCGCGCCCGCCGGTGGAGGCTTACCTGCGCGTCATCGAGGAGCCGTTGCTGCGCCTGACGAGCGTGGACCTCGGTGCAACCGCCGACGTGACGACGCTCGCGGAGGTCTTTGATTTCGCGCGCGACTATCTCGGCCTGCTCAAAGCTGCCGTCATCGCCGCGGGCATCGTCCCGCCCGGCATCGAAGGCTCCGGCCAGAGCCTCGACGAGTTGCTCGCCCGCGTGGTCGGGCCGGGGCGCGGCTTGGAGATCGTCAGCAACGTCAACGACATCCCCAAAGGCTCGCGACTGGCCGTCTCGACGACACTGCTCGCATCGCTCATCTCGGTGCTCATGCGCGCGACGGACCAGGCGCAGTCGCTTGAAGGCCAGCTTCAGGAGAGCGAACGCCGGCTGGTGCTCGCGCGCGCGTTGCTCGGCGAATGGCTCAGCGGTTCCGGCGGCGGCTGGCAGGACAGCGGCGGGCTGTGGCCGAGCATGAAGCTCATCTGTGGCGCGCTGGCGCAGGAGGGCGACCCGGAGTTCGGCATCAGCCGCGGCCGATTGATGCCGACGCACCGAATCCTCGACGCCAAGGACGCGCCGCCAAAGGTGCGCGAAGAGTTGCAGGACTGCCTCGTCCTCGTCCACGGCGGCATGGCCCAGAACGTCGGCCCGATCCTGGAGATGGTCACGGAGAAATACCTGCTCCGCTCCGACGCGGAGTGGAAGGCGCGCCAGGAAGCCATCCACATCCTCGACGACATTCTCGCCGCGCTCCGTGCCGGCAGCGTGCGCGATCTGGGCGCACTGACGATGCGCAACTTCTTCAATCCGATCCAGGCGATCATCCCGTGGGCGAGCAACTACTTCACGGAGACGCTGGTGGAACGCGTGCGTGCGTCGTTTGGCGACAAGTTTTGGGGTTTCTGGATGCTCGGCGGCATGTCGGGCGGCGGCATGGGCTTCATCTTCGCGCCGGGCCAGAAGCCGGCTGCGCAGACGTTGCTCCAGCAACTGATGTCGCAGACCAAGCGCGAACTGCAAAGCGCGCTGCCTTTTGCGATGGAGCCGGTGGTCTATGACTTCGCCATCAACGAGCGCGGCACGCACGCCGACCTGCTCGCGGGCCGCGACGCGATGCTGCCGCAGACCTACTACGCGCTGCACGTGCCGGCGCTGCTCCGCGCCGACCCGCAGTCGTTGCCGGCGTTGCGGCGCGTGGAACTGGACAAGTTCGGCGCAGCCTGCCGCACGCATCCGGAACTGGGCGGCATGGTGCAGGCGCTCTTTGACCGGCTCTTGCCGCGGCTCAAGGCCGAGGAAGGCGGCGGCCAGAGTCTCGACGTGTTGCTGGAACAGAACGGTTTCGACCGCGCGCTGCACGAACAGATTCGCGACGACCTGAAGAACAGCCGCATCGGCCTCGCGCAGAACCGCCTGCCGGTCAACGCCGAGATCGCCGATGCGCACGACGGCGACGTGCAGGACGCGACGGAGGGGCTGCGCGCCGAGGACATCGAGGCGGGCCAGGATGCGCTCGCACGGGGTGAACTGGCGGTTGTCTCGCTGGCGGCAGGCGTCGGCAGCCGTTGGACACAGGGCGCGGGCGTGGTCAAGGCGCTGCATCCGTTCTGCAAGCTCGGCGGCCGGCATCGCACCTTCGTCGAGGTCCACCTCGCCAAGAGCCGCCGCATCGGCCACCTTGCGGGCCAGCCGTTGCCCCACGTCATCACGACGAGTTACCTGACCCACGGCGCGATGGAGGAATTCCTGCGCCGCCACCAGAACTACGGCTATCCCGGCCCGCTGCTGTTGTCGCCTGGCCGCGCCATCGGCCTGCGGATGATCCCGATGGAGCGCGACCTGCGGTTCATGTGGGAGGAGATGCCGCAGCAGTTGCTCGACGAACAGGCACAGAAGGTGCGCGAGAGCCTGCGCGCGGCTCTCATCGGCTGGGCGCGGCAGGCGGGGGAAGGGGGCGATTACACCGACAACGTGCCGAGCCAGTGCCTGCACCCGGTCGGCC
>DYDC01000229.1 GCA_020718125.1 Methylacidiphilum sp.
ATTCTCGTCCGTCCCTCTGGGACTTGATCGTGGTGCGTGTGTCAAGTTGCGCCCGGGCGAATCACTGACGCCACGTCGGGCTTGCCACGTCAGGGCTTGATTCCGACGGGCGAATCAGCGAAGAATCCGGCACCCGCTCGGCGGGGCAAAGTTGCCATTACCAACTCGATCACTCGAAAGGAGCAGACCAACATGGCCGTGAAGCGCGAACGAAGCACCTGGCTGAAAGGCCCGAAGCCCCCCTGCAAAGACAAACCCGCGGCGCAAAAGCGCCCCTATCGGCTCATATTGCTGGGCGCGCCCGGCGTGGGCAAAGGCACCCAGGCGGAGTTTCTCGTCGGGCGGCTCGGCGCCTGCCATCTCTCCACCGGCGACATTTTCCGCGCCGCGAAGTCGCTGCCGGACTGCGAGCGCACGCCGGCCATCGAGGAGGCGCTCGCCCACATGAAACGCGGCGAACTGGTCCCCGACGAAACGGTCGTCTCGCTCGTGCGCGAGCGCGTGGACTGCATGACCTGCCAGGGCGGTTTCCTGCTTGATGGCTTCCCGCGCACCGTGGCGCAGGCGGAGGCGCTCGAAGACATTCTAAAGTCCCAGAAGGTGAAGCTCGACGCGGTGCTCAACTACGAACTGCCCATCGAGCGGGTCGTCGAACGCATTGGCGGACGCCGCACCTGCCCGAAGTGCAAGGCGGTCTTCCACGTCACCAACATGCCGCCGAAGAAGGCGGGCATTTGCGACCATTGCGGCGCCGAACTGTTCCAGCGCGAGGACGACCGGCCCGAGTCCGTGCGCGTGCGCATGGAAGCCTACGCCAGGAGCACCGCGCCGTTGACGGATTACTATGGCAAGAAGGGCCTCCTCATCTCGATTTCCGCCGATGCCGCACCCGATCGGGTCTTCGAGAGGACAATGAAGTTGCTCCCTTCTTAGCGCCGGTTCACGAGCAAATCAGAGGCGCGCTGCAACCCGCGCCTGCTTGCATCTGCCACGGCTCCCGCACCGCGCGCGAGCGCAGCCGGTTCGCCTCGTCGTCGCCGGAAAACTCCTCCTTCACGGGATCCCATTTCAGCGACCGGCCGAGCTTGCAGGCGGTGATCGCCAGGTGGCCGAGCGAGGCCGACCGATGCCCGATCTCCTCGTGAGAACCCGGCTGCCGGCGCGTGCGGATGCACTCCAGCCAGTTCTCGTGATGATCGTTGGCAAACGTCTCCCCCCGCGACGCGAGCTTCATCTCCGCGAACAACGATTCCGGCGCGCCCTCGATGGGGCCGCAGCCGACGCCGGACATGGACGTGAGCCAGCCGCGCTCGCCCACAAACAGGCCGCCGAAACTCCCCGCCAGCCGGGCCGTCTCGGGGACGGCCTTATAGACGTCCTTCACCACGCCCCAGTGGTCCACATGACGCAGCAACGTCCCGTTGGCGTATCGGAACGTCAGCGTCGGAAACTCGCCGCTGCCCGGATGAATGACCTCCACCAGCCCGCCCGTCTCCACGCCAAGCGCATATTGGATCACGTCCGCCGCGTGCGACTGATAGCCGGTCACCGCGCACGCGCCGAACGCCTCGCAGAACATCCACGGCAACCTGCGGGCGCACGGCCTCTACTACTTCACCTACGGCCTGCTGAAACACTTCGACACCGAGGGCGTCCTCGCGCTGCTGGCCCCGCGTCCGTTCCTCGCGTTGACCGGCGACGTGGATTACGGCTCGCCCGTGGACGGCATCCGCGTCCTTGAGGAAAAAGTCAGCCGCGTCTATCGCGCCGCCGGCGCGCCCGACCGGTTCAAGAGCATCGTCTATCGCGACACCGGCCACGTCTATACGCCCGAAATGCGCGCCGAAACGCTCGCGTGGTTCGAGCGGTGGTTGAAGCCGGGCAAGGCGAAGTAAGCGGCCCGTTTCAGCCGATGTTTGCACGGCGACCGCAGCGACAACGACAGCGACCATGAAGGCCGCCTCGACGAGATTGCCGCCTTCAACCGCGCCCTCTCGGCCAAGTAAGTCGCGTGGCTCGTGGTGAAGTGATTCGTGGACCAAGGAGCGGTGAGGTCAGTCGTCTTGGCCTAACCAGCGCCGGCTTCATCGCAGAGATTCTTGTGCTCGCGCCAGAGCCAGTTCAGCCACGCCACTACCGTTTTCGCACGCCGCGCCGGCGTCGTGCCGCGGGCGCAGCCTTTTTGCCGGATGCGGTCTGCTATCTCGTCTTCGGTCAATTCCCGGCCCGCCAGCCGCGCCGCAATCGCTTCGCGGAAGACCGGCGTCGCGGCGATGGCTTGAAACAGAATCCTGAATCGCTCGCTGCGCGCCGTCCGCACAAAAGTCGCTCCTCGTTCCGCCAGTCGGATGCGCCCATCCCGGCGTTCAACGAGTTGCAGCCACTCTGCCGCGGACGTGTAGTAGGTGCCTTGCCGGGGATCGAAATCGAGAAGCTCCGAGACTTCCGCCGCGTTGGTCGCTTCGTCCGCATAAAACTCAACGGCGGCAATGACCGTCCCCAGCGTGTCGGCCTGCGGAAACACCTTCGTCGTCGGCGTGACCGGGCGCGTCTGCCGGTAGAGCTCGTCAAGAGGGCGATGACTACTTTAATGCCCAAGTTCCCCGCTCGACCTGAACCAGAAAGCCCCGGTCACGCAGGACTTGAAGTTGTTGCCGAATTTTGTCTTTCACGTGCCGGTTGTCTGGATGAAGTTCTTCAAGCTCGCGAGTGAAAGAATACATTTCCGCCGTCGTAAATTGGCTCTTATTGAGCCGGTGAACAATCGCAAGCACGTCCAGTGTCCAGCCACGCTCGTTTCGTCCGATCTCCGCCAGCGGCTTCACATGTCGAAATCGTGCTCGAACCTCTTGTGGCGGTAACTCGTGGCTATCCCTCACAACGGCAATCCGGGCATCGACGGGAATACGGTTCAGCGCAATGTTGCAGCCGACCCATCCTGCGCGACGTGCCGTCGGTGAAAGAGGCTTTCGCTTGACGATGGCGGAAGTCGGAAATGCGAAGCTTGGAACGAGCAGCAAGTTCCTAATGCTCCAAGAAGTCAGCTCATACTGCATGAAGAAGAAGTTTGGTGTTGCGTCGTTGCGAATCGCATCCATCATCGCCCCGTAAGCGCCATCATTGATGTAGTCGCCAATCCGCGACTGCTGCCCTTTGAGTTGATACCAGAAGCTGCAAGTCGGGCAACGGTAGTCGCTCGCCTTCGTGTTGTTGCGCAAGCGAGCCAAACTGGAGGACGAACAGTTGGGGCAATAAAGATTCTTCTCGCCCCAAGCTTCGGACACAACGCGGGCACGTTGCGACACGCTCCGATAAGCATCGGCTAGTTCGCCGCACATCGACAGGTTCATTGCCGGCGATTAGATCACTGCCGGTCTGCGCCTTCAACGGAATTTCAGGATTACCGGCTCAGTCTCCGCCTTCGTATTCCTTCTCTCGCATGACGAGGATGTCCAGCACTCTTCCGCACTGAAGGTCATTCACGTCCGAGCCGCAGAATGGACAATAGATGAATTTCTCCGGGGCGGTCATCAGCCAGACCTCGTTTCTACACTCGTAGCAGGAGTAGCCGTATATTTTTCCCCGGTATGGTTTCATGAGTTCATGCCTCCTGTCGGTTGTTGTTTGATTTGGTGTCGGAGTTGGAGAGCATCAGCCGCGCGCCGCGGCGGGCGGCGTCGGCGAAGAGGGCGGCCAGTTCCCGCTGTTCTTCAGGGCCGAAGTCTTCCTTGGTGTAGGAGGTGAAGCTGGCTGTCGGTGAGAGCGGGTAATAAGGCGGGTCCATATAGACGAAGTCGCCGCCCCGTGTCTCGGTCAAGGTCGTGCGGAAATCCTGAACGGCGAGTTGCGCGCCGCGAAGCGCCCAACTGGCCGCAAGCAAGTTGTCCCGGTCGTAAAGCGCAGGGTTCTTGTGCGAGCCGATGGGAACGTTGAACTCGCCGCGGGCGTTGACGCGCCAGAGGCCGTTGAAGCAGGTCTTGTTGAGGAAAACCATGCGGGCGGCGCGTTCGATGGGGTCGGCGAGGTGGTGCTGGCTGCGGACGAGGTGGTAGTAATGTTCGCGGTCGGCGAGGTGGGTGGCGAGATGCTGGTCGAGCCGGCGCATCAATTCGTTCGGAGTTTCGCGGACGGCGGCGTAAGCGTTGATCAGCTCGGCATTGTTGTCGCGCAAGAAGGCGCGCATCTGCGGGAAGCGGGCTTTGAGGTGGAAGAAGACCGCGCCGCCGCCGATGAAAGGCTCGAAGTAACGGTCAAGGTGGTCGGGGAAGAAACGGTCAAACTGGGCGAGCAGTTGCGCTTTGCCGCCGGCCCATTTGAGGAAGGGCTGCGCTTCGATGCGGGCCACGTCGGGGGCGTCCGCGTAGGCGAGCGCCTTCTGCCGGTCGTAGGCGTAAAGCGCGCCGTCCGGCTCCCTGGAGTCGGCGTGAGGTTTCGGCGCGTTCTTCGGCGGAAGGAGTCGGCGCAGCTTCCTGACGACGGCCGAGGGCGGTTTTGGATCGGATCCCTGATCCGGCCGCGCGGTGTAGGCGGCTTTCTTCTTGGAACGAGTGCGCCGCGTTCTTTCTGACATCCAACTGGATCGATCCCGATCCGGGCGAAAGGATCAAGATCCGTTTTGCGTCGCGCGGTGTGTGAGCGGCGACGGGCCGGCGGTGATCAAGATGCGATCTTGGGCCATCATCGTCATCGGGGTCATCGGGGTCACATCCCCACATCTGACAATTGAGGGATAGGAATTTTGATCTCAGGCCACCGGCGGTGAGGCACT
>DYDC01000007.1:0-13529 GCA_020718125.1 Methylacidiphilum sp.
GGCTATTCTCGACCGTCCCTTTCGGGACTTGGCGCGTGTGTCAAGTTGCGCCCGCTTGACGCGGTTATTTCCACGGCCTTTGACGTTGACTTTGCAGAGGTGGGTATCTAGTTTACGCGGTCGTTGCCCCCGGTGGGGTCGTAGCTCAGTTGGGAGAGCGCCTCAATGGCATTGAGGAGGTCAGGGGTTCAATTCCCCTCGGCTCCACCACTTTTTCCCTTTCAGCCCGCGGGACGCGGGTTGGACATCTCATGATAGGCGATGCGGATTTCATCTTCGTGGACGGCTACAGCGTGATTCATGCATGGCCTTCGTTGCGGGCCGCGATGGGGCGCGGGCTGGAGCGGGCGCGGGATGAACTGGTGGCGGCCATGACGCAGTTGCAGGATTTGAGCGGCGCGCGGGTGGTGGTGGTGTTTGATGGGCGCGGCGGCAGGCGTGTGTCACGGGGAGAGTCGCCGGCGGCGGTGGAGGTGGTTTTTACGGGCAAGGGGCTGACGGCAGATGGCTTGATTGAGCGAATGGTGGCGCGGTCGCGGTCGCCGGAGCGGATGCTTGTGGTCACTAATGACGGGGCGGAGACGCGCACAGCCCTTGGTTTCGGCGCTCGCGTGGTCACGGCGGAGGAACTGCAGGAATGGCTGGGCGGGGAGAGCGGGGCGATGCGCCGGACGGCCGCCGGGATGCGGCGGGCCAGCGGTGAAAAATTTCGCCAGTCTGATGGTTGACAGCGCGGAGACGTTTCGGTAGGATGCGCGCCAGATTACAGCCCCGGTCGCCAGCGTTGTGTGCGACGGGAAACCAGCAGTTTGTCCGTTGAAGGAGACAAACCGAAAATGTCCATTATCGCCAGAGTGTGTTTGGTCGTTGCGTTGTTGCTTGGGGGAGCATCCGTTTTCCTGAGCAAGAAGGTTGACAAGCAAGCGGCCGACCTGCGGTCCAATCTCACCGACACGAAGACCGAGCTTGGCAACACCAAGAATACGCTGGCCACGACCGAGGGCAACCTCAAGGCCAAGCAGGACGAGTTGACCAAGACCGAGGAGGAGAAGAAGAAGGTGGAGGGTCAGTTGACCGAGGCCACGGCGAACGTCACGACGCTGAAAACCCAGCTCGACGAGACCAAGAAGATGGTTGACGCGGGCCAGGCGGCCATCAAGGAATTGGAGGGCATCAAAGCCAGGGTTGCCGAGGCTGAGCAGAAGCAGCAGGAGGTTGCCGCGCAACTCAAGGCGAAAGCAGACGAGGCCGCACAGTTGACGGCCCAAGTGACTGCGTTGAAGGGCGAGAACAAGCTTCTGGTGGATACCGGCAAGCAACTGGAGTCCAAGCTCAGGTTTGCCCGTGGCGAGAAAGACTGGGAAATGCCGTTGCCCGAGGGGCTGATTGCCAAGGTGCTCTTTTACGACACGTCGTGGAACTTCGCCGTGCTCGATGTCGGCAAGAAGAAGGGCGCGGTTGAGAATGGCGTCCTGTTGCTGCACCGCGGCACGGAAGTGATCGGCCAGGTCCGGATCAGCACTGTGGACGACGATGCGTCCATCGGTGATTTCATGGGCGACTTCAGGAAGAACCCGCCCCAAGCCGGCGATACGGGCATCCCGAAGAAATAGGCGCGGCCCTTTTGCCGGTCGTATGATCCACCGCCTGCTCCAGAGGTTCACCCGCAGACGTGAAGTCTGCCTCCTGTTCGTTGTCGCTCTCCTGGGATTGTTGACTGCGTGCGGGACGCCCGATGGCGGCTCGTCATTGCCGTGGAACCGGCCCCAGTCATGGGAGAAGGGCCTGCCCATGGGTGTCGGCCCGGGGGTCGGTCGCTAGCGTTGACCCCCTTCATGAGAATGTTCGCTGGCGCGAGGCTCTTGGCGGCGTCTCTCCTTTCCTGTGGGGCGGCGGCGGCCGACAACATTCCCGATGCCTTGCTCTCGCGTGCTGGAGCCGACGGCTTGGGCTATCTGCGCATCGAACAGCCGGAAACCGCGCTCGCCAAGATGGACGGCATCACGCGGAAGCTCGGTGGCCGCGTCGGCGACTTGTTGCCGCTGGTGGCCCAGCGGTTCCTGAAGAACCCGATGCTCGCCGGCGTGGACCTTTCGCGGCCTTGCACAGTGTTGTTCCTCAACCCCGCCCGATACACCAACAACCTTGCCATCGTTGTAGGCGTTGCGAACAGTGACGTGTTCCTCGACAGCTTCGGCAAGGGTGGCATCAGCCGCGTCGTGGCCGATCCGGCCACTGCCGATACGCCGGTGCGGCACTTCAGTGAGACTGTCGAGGAGTTTGACCAGCGGGGGTTTATCGCGGCGCTGCGTGGCGGCGGGCAGCCCGATCCGGAGAAGTTCAAAAAGGAAGTCACACGGCACTACTTTGTCACCGTGCGTGGCGGGGAAGGGGCCATTGTTGGCGACCGCGGGTTGCTGGCGCCGGCCAAGGCGGGAGCTTTCCGGGTGACGCGCGCCATCAAAGGCGACATCACGGCCGCGTGCAACGTGCCGGGGCTGCTTGGCATTTATGGGAAGGAGATCCGCCAGCAACAACAGGCTGTCGTGGAGATGGTGCAGGCTGCCGCAGCGCGCTCCGGCGCCCAGGCCGGTGGTAATGCGGCCGTGCGGCGCGGACGGATCTACGCTGCGGGCATCGGGAGCCTGCTGGCGATTGCAGAACAAGTCCGCGGTTTCGAGGTTGGCGCCGAACTGGACGATGAACAGCTCGCCGTGCGTTTCAACCTCCAGCCGCTCGCGAACACGCTGCTCGCCAAGTCGCTCGCCGCGCAGTCGCCGGCCGCGCTCGACCCCGGCGTCATGGCCTTGATGCCGGCGGACGCGGCCATGCTTAGTTGCTGGCAAGTGGCGCAGACGCCGGAGATGGTTGAATTCCACTCGCAACACCTGTTGCCGATCCTGCAGGCTGCTGCGCCAGCCCCGGCTGAGGGCGCTTCCGTGTCATTCGCGGACCTTTTGCGCGAGAGCATGGCGATCCACGACGGCGCCGTCGCCGCGGCATTAAAGACGCCCGCAGCGGGCGAGAGCGGTTTCGACATGGTGCAGGCTTATCGCGTGAGGGATGCCCGGCGGGCGCGGGACGTGCGGCGGAGGGCTGCCGCGGCTGGCATCCAGGCGGTTGGCGGCTTGCTGTCTGAAGCCGGGGTGGGTGGTGTGAAATATCAGGTCAATGTGGCGCGCCACGCCGGGATCGAGGTGGATGAGATGAACTTCGACCTGAAAGCCGTGGGCGGCGCGGGCGCGTCGCAGAGCGCTCTTGGCAGTAACATGGTTTCGCGGGTCGCCTTCACCGGGCGGTTCGGCCTGAACACCACGGGGTCGCATGCCGCGGAGAACATGCGGCAGTTGATTGACCTGGCGCGAAAGCCGCCATCGGCGCCGCCTGCGAGGCCGCGTTTCGACGCCGCCACGGCGGCCTTCCCGAAGCGTCTCAACGGCGTGTTCTTCCTGAAGCTGGAGGATTATTTCCGGGTCATGACCGGCGCGATGCCGGCTGCGGTTGCGGCCGACGGCGGGCGTTTGCGCGAATTGCTCGATAAGGTCGAAGCCGACATCGCGGGGTATTTGATCCTGGCGGGGACGGCCGCCACCGGTGAAGTGGTGCTGCCGCTCGGCAAACTGCTCGATCTGTCCCGCAAGGCGCCGACCATGCCGCCGGCCCAGTGAGCCGCCGGGCTTGCGTCAGCGCGGCGGCGGGATTATCAATTTGGCGTGAAGACTGGCAGCCTGATTCTGGCTCTTGTGGTCGCGCTGGGCGCCGCGGGTTGCGCCACCACCGGTCCGCAACGCCCCCCGCCAAAGCCGCTCACGCAGGAGGAAATCATCCAGATGGCCAAGTCAGGCGCGCTGGACACCGACATCATTCAGAAAATCCGCGCTTCCGGCACGGTGTATCGGCTTACGAGCACCGAGATACTCCACCTCCACGACGGCGGCGTCAGCAACGCCATCATTGATTTCATGCTTCAGGACTACCTCGAAGCGGTGCGCTGGCAGGAGCGCGAGTATTCCCGGCGCTATGGGGAAGGGGAGGTGGATAAAGCTGAGGCGGATGCGCGGGCGAAGATTCGGGAACAGTGAACTCCGTAAGCGGGCTGCTGAGGGAGGCTATAGGAGGAAGTTTAGTATGCTACGGCACAGCGGGCCGGACCGCAGCGTCAGTGCGACAGCGCCCATCAGGACCAGCGTCCACGAACCAATCTCGACCACGACGCGGTGCGTGCGTTGGGCGAAATGCCATGTCAGCAAGAGAATCGGGGCGATGGCGACGAGCATGATTGCGAACGTGATGGCGATGCCAGCGTTGAACCACGCCAGGGTCGCTGCATTCACCGGCGTCGGGCAGATGGCGATGATCGAGTTGGTGAGGCTCAGGCCGGAGAACAATCCCAATGTCAGGGCCAGTCGCCAGCGGCTGTCGCGGTCGGGCCGCCAGGCCAGCGGGGCGTAATACATGACCCGTCGCACGTAGAGGATATCGGCGATGCCGACAGCCGCCACGCTGAGCGCCATCGCGGGGCCGAACAGCATCCTTGAGGGATGGAGGGTGTTCAGCGTCGCCAGCATCATCATCGCCAGGTGGCCCAAAGCAAACGCCACCACGACGCGCCCAAGACCTCGGATCGTCCGCGCGGTCAGTAACAATCCGAAGAAGAGCGCGAGGCAATGGCCGTTGCCGAAGGTTTCGCGCATGCCGGCCACGGTTGCCGGTCGCAGCGGCACTGGCGAATGGGCGGCCAGCGCATCAGCGCATTGTTTCATCGCCGTAACGCAGGGGCAAACCGGACGGGTGGGCGCGGTTTCGACGATCTTCGCCGCGTCTGCTGGGAGGGCTGTGGCGGCTGTGTTGGTCGCGCTGCGAACGGCAACGACGTTGGTGGCGCGGGCAGTCGGGACGGCGTTGGTGGCAGCGGCAGCAGGATGGGCGAGAACAGACAAGCAGAGCAGGAGAATGCCCGCTGGGAGCAAGGCGGCGAAGCGGGACTCTTTGCCGGGACATGTCGTCATTGCATGAGCGCGGCTAGTCGGGATAGCCGTCCGGATGGGTCTTGTGCCATGCCCACGCGCTGCCGACGATGTCGTAGAGCTTGTTGAACCGCGGTTTCCAGCCGAGTTCGAGCGAGATTTTTTTCGAGGAGGCCACGAGTTTGGCCGGGTCACCGGGCCGGCGCGGGCGCTCGATGGCGGGAATGGGATGGGCGGTGATCTTGCGGCACGCTTCGACGACCTGTTTGACGGTGTAGCCGTCGCCGCTGCCGAGGTTGTAGCAGGTGCTGGCGCGGCACTTGAGGGCGAGCACGTGGGCTTGAGCGAGGTCGCTGATGTGGATGTAATCGCGCACGCAGGTGCCGTCGGGCGTCATGTAGTCGGCGCCGTAAATCTCGACGTGATCCTTCTTGCCGAGGGCGACGGCGAGGATGTTGGGGATGAGGTGCGTCTCGCGGCGATGGTGCTCGCCAAACCGTTCGCTCGCGCCGGCGGCGTTGAAGTAGCGCAGGCTGACATACTGGATGCCGTGGATTGAGTCATACCATCGCAGCATCTGCTCGACCATGGTCTTGCTCTGGCCGTAGGGCGAGAGCGGACGGACCGGGAGGTCCTCGGTCATCGGCACGCGGTCGGGTGTGCCGAAGATGGCGCAACTGCCGCTGAAGACGATCTTCTTGACGCCGTTCTCGACCATGGCGTCGAGGAGGTTGATGCCGTTGGCGACATTGTTGCGGAAGTATTTCGAAGGGTTGACCATGCTCTCCGGCACCAGCGAGGCGGCGGCGAAGTGCATCACCGCCTCCGGTGCGGCGGCTTTCAGCGCGGCGCTGAGTTCGGCGTGGTTGCCGAGGTCGCCATGCACGAACGTAGCGCGCGGGTCCACGGCACTGCGGTGGCCCTCGGCGAGATTGTCAAACACGGTGATCTTGTGGCCGGTGTTGAGCATCTCCTCCACGCAGATGCTGCCGATGTAGCCGGCCCCGCCGACGACGAAGATTTTCATGGGCGCGAGTATAGAAAGACGCGCGGCATTGTCAAACGCGCGTGTTGGATGCCGCTGGATGGCGAGGGGCTGTCTGTTGGACGAAAATGGTGATTGTCAGCGGTGCGCCGCTCCGTTAGATTCGGAGCAGGCTGGCAGCGAGAGTGAGTGTTGACGGCCATGAACGAGGTCACACAAATGCCAACAATGACACGACGCCTTCTCCGACGCGGTTTCACCCTCATCGAATTGCTGGTGGTCATCACGATCATCGGCGTGCTGGCGGCCATGTTGCTGCCGCAGATCGGCAAGATGAAGGAGAGGGGCAACCGCACCGCCTGCATGAGCAACCTGAAGCAGGTGTTCCTCGCGCTGGAAAGCTACTACGGCGACAACGAGAATCGCTATCCCTACACCGGCAGTTCCACCGACAGCGCCAACAAACACTTCGGGCTGCTGTTCCCGCGCTGGAACCGCGATGAGCGCGTCTTCCTCTGCAAGAGCGCGTCCGCGCGCAATTATCGGGCCGACAACAAGGTGGACACCTCCCCGGCGGGCAACACCCGCGTGGAGACGCTGAAGCCCGGCGAGAACTGCTACGCTTACGCGTTTGGTCTTGGCGGCCCGGGCACCACCGATTCGCCGATCGCGTGCGACCAGTTCGCTGAGACCACCGTCGTCTCGCAGAAATGGGCCGAGAGCGGCTTGGGCAGCAACCACAGCAACGAAGGCGCAAACGTGGTCTATTGCGACGGCCACGTCGAGTTTGTCCTGGCCACTTCGCAAGGCTACTGGCCGCCGGCGACCAAGAGGCCGCACATGAAGGCGTGGGAAAAGGGCCAGGTCCGTGATCCGGCCAACGCCGACCGGTCCGACGGCGACGCGAAGTAGGACGCTGCGCGGCTGGCGCGCATCCACGCAGCGCAGGCGGCTGAACGCGAGGTGGTGATCGTTTCGAGGCCGCCCCAACTGTCATGGAGCAACATCCTGCGACTTTGCCCGCGGCCAACAAGACCTCGCTCCAGTCTGCCATCGCGCTTGTCTTTGCCGCGCTCGCCCTTGTCCTGCCGCTGCTGAGCTATCCGCTCGCGATCCTGCCGCCAGGGTGGGTCATCCATCGGTTCGATTTCCGTCTGCCGTGGGCTGAACTGGCCGCTGTGGCGCTGCTGGTGGTGATGTGCCGCCAATCCCGCGCGCCGCTCTGCCTCCCGCTTCAGGCCGAGCCACCCATCCTCGCGTTGCTGGCGCTGGTGTTCGCGCAGACGTTGTCGGCGCTGATCAACGATACCGAGGGCCGCCTCGCGTGGGTGCTGCGGAGCGTCTGCCACCTCATGTTGACGCTCGCCGCCGCCCATTTCCTGCGGGCGGACGGCCTGCAACGCATCGCCGGGGCGTGGACGTTTGCGGCGGTGGTTCAAGTCCTCCTTGTCCTGCTGCAGTCGGCATGCAACGTCGAGGAGGCCGGCACCATCGGCAACCGCAACTTCGTCGCCGGCTATCTCGCGCTGTCCCTGCCCATCGGCATCGCATGGCTTGCCTCGCGCGCCCGCCAACGCCCCGCATTCAGCATCGGCTGGCTGATGGCGTGGCTCTGGACGTTCAACTACGCCGGTGTCCTGCTGGTCGGCATCGCCGTCACACGGTCGCGTGGCGCAGCCGCGGCGCTCGCCGTGGCCGCCGCCGCATGGGGTTTCATGCGGTTGAAACCGTTCACGCGCTGGCTTGCCGCGGGGGCTGTTGTGATCGCCGTGGCTATGGCGGCGATGTCGCCCGCTCTGATCAAAGGAGCAAAAAACCAGTGGCGGCTCGATGTGCGTCCGGCCATCTGGCAGGGCACGGTTCGTGCAATCGCCGAGGCGCCGTGGGTCGGCCACGGCCCGGGGTCGTTCATCCGCGTCTATCCCGCGCACCGGCCGCCGGAATACTTCGACCGCCCCAAGGCCGCGCCGGTGACCGACCACGCGCATAACGAGTTCCTTGAAGTCGCTGCCGAAACGGGCGCCGCGGGCTTGATCGCGTTTCTGGTGGTCCTCGGCGCCGGCGCGCGGGCGGCGCGGATCGCCGTTCGGCGCGCGGAAGATCCGGCGCTGCGCGCGCTCACTGTTGGCATGACGATCGGTCTTGCTGCATTGCTGCTCCATAATCTCGTGGACATCAATCTCCGGATGCCGCCGAACCAGACGTTGCTCTGGATCGGCTTGGGCTGTCTCGGCGCGGCCGCAGGCGCGGCGCGGATGGATGAAACGTCCGTGTTCACCTGCGAACTGCGCCGTTTCACGCGTCTGATGGCCGCCGTCATGGCGATGTTGGTGCTGGTCCTGGGTGTGGCGCGCCCCGTGGCAGGCGATTGTTTGTTTCGGCGGGGGATCATTGCCGCTGTCCGCGACCCGGCTCGCGCGCTGGACAGTTTCCTTTGGGCGACGCGGATTGATCCGGACCGGATTGAAGGCTGGCGGCAACTCGGCCTCACAGCGTTCCGGATGGGCATGCAGCCTCTCGCGCTTCGGGCCATGGTCATGGCGCACGAACTGGCGCCCGACTATGCGAACCTCAATGGCGAACTCGGCTCGCTGCTGGCCATGCAGGGCCGCCACGCCGAGGCCGCGGCGCTGCTGAGCCGCGCCACACAGCTTTACCCCCGCGACGCGACGAATTTCGCCAAGCTCGCCAAGGCGCTGCTCGCCCTCAACCGCGTGCCGCAGGCGCGTGCCGCGCTGGAGACGGCCCTGCGTCTGGATCCTGAAAACCCGGTGACCAAACTCGTGGCCCAGGAGATGACGGCGCGGAAACCGCACTGACGCAGCCGCGATTCACTGGAAGCCGGCCTGCTGCAAATACCAGCGGACCACCTCGGAGCCGAAGAACATCCACGCGAACGCCCCGACGACGATGTATGGCCCGTAGGGGATGTGCGCGCCCCACTTCCGCTCGCCGAACACGATCAGCGAAATCCCCGCCACCGAGCCGAGCACGCTCGACACGATCAGCGCGAACACCACCGCCGGCCAGCCGAAGAACGCGCCGATGGCCATCATGAGCTTCACATCGCCCAACCCCATCGCCTCGCGCGGCATCTCGATCTCGCGCGTCGCGGCCACCAGCCGGGGTGCTTCCGACACCGGCCAGCGCTGGCCGCCGACGCTCAACTCCCGCGCCGTGATCCGCACCAACATGCCGTCAATCCTGTCCCCGCCCACCGTCCCGGTCTTTGCGTGGAACTCGAACCGCTCGCGCCGCGATGTAAGCGCCTCGTCCAAAGGCTCCTCCTCGGGTTCCTTGCCGTCGTCAAAACCGATGCGCTGCTTGTCCAGCGTCAACGTCACGTCGCTCTCGAACGTCTGTTTCTTGCGGCCAAAGATCAACCCGCCGGCCCACCGCACCACCCAAAGCAGCGCCCCGCCGGCCAGCGCGCCGATCGCCGACCGCAGCAGGCCGCCCTCCCACGTTGTCGCGCCATGCAACACCGGGAACGCCGCGCTGAACAGCACGCCGCCTATCGCGCCGCCAACGGTCACCTCATCAGGCAGGATGTAGTGCTCGAAGTCCACGAACATGCCGATAAGGAACAACGACACGACGATGAAACAGGCCGCCGCTTGTGGCGACCAGCCCAGTTTCAGCCACACCAGCACCCACAAACTCGCGTTGAGCAGCTCCACGACGAAGTAGATCGGTGAAATGCGCTCACCGCAGAACGCGCATCGCCCGCGCAGTGCGAGCCAGCTCAGCAGAGGAATGTTGTGATACCAACGGAGCGCCTTGCCGCAGTGCGTGCAATGCGACGACGGACGGATGATGCTCTGTTCGCGCGGCCAGCGGTAGATGCAGACATTGAGGAAACTGCCCGCGACGAGGCCAAAGATGAAGATCACCGCGCCCACGAACCACAGCGCCGAGGCGGGCAGGTCGGCGAGCGGGGTGGCAAGCGCCTCAACCATAGACGGCCTTGTGCAGCGCGCGGCGCATCACCGCCACCGGCGCGCGCCGGCCGGTCCACAGCTCGAATGAGCGAGCGCCCTGATGCAGCAACATGCTCAAGCCGTTGGCGGTCTTCGCGCCGGCCTTGCGCGCCAGCGACAGCAGCGGCGTCTCCGTTGGCCGGTAGATCGTGTCGTAAACCCGCAGCCAGTTGCAGCGGCGCGGGAACTTCTTGAGCGGCGGTGGATCCCCCGGCTTCAGACCGAGCGACGTGGCGTTGACCACGAGGTCCACCTCATCGAGATGCTTCGCGATGTGGGCCGGCTGCATCGGCAGCGCGACCGCGAAGGCGTGCGGCACAATCTTGCGAATTTCCCCGACGACATGGAACGCCTTCGACGCGGTGCGGTTCGCCAGGAAAATCGCCGCCGCGCCGTCCAGCGCGCTCTGGATTGCCAGCGCCCGCCCCGCGCCGCCCGCGCCGAGGATCAACACGCGCCGCCCGCGAAGCTCCACGCCGAAATCCTCGCGCAGCCCGCGCACGAAACCGTAGCCGTCAGTGTTGAACCCGCGCAGTTCGTGGCCGTCCACGATGATCGTATTCACCGCGCCGAGCTGGCGGGCTTGCTTGTCCACCTCATCTACGATATCGAGCGCGAGGATTTTGTGCGGCACGGTAAGATTGATGCCTGCGAAGTTGAGGTCGGCAATGCCGCCAAGCGCGCCCCGCAGCCGGTCGGGGTCCACGTCGAAGGCGAGGTAGCGCCAGTTCATGCCGAGACGGTCGAAGGCGGCGTTCTGCATCGCTGGCGAAGCGGTGTGTGCGATCGGATGGCCGAACACCCCGACGATCCGCGTGGAGCCGTCAATCTGCATGGCCGGGATGATGCGAGCGCGCGTCGGCTTTTTCAAGCACGATGAATCGTTCCGCCACCTCGTCCGCCAGCAGCCGGCCGCGCCCTGTCAGCCGCAGCCGCAGACCGTCCCATTCCAGCAGCCCGTCCTTTGCGAGCGCGCACAGTTCATCCGGCCAGAGCCGGTCGAGCAGGAACCCCGTCTGGGCGTGAAACGCCGCCGCCGTGATGCCCTCGTTCATCCGCAGCGCGAACGCCACCAGTTCGCCCGCGTGCGCCCTGGGCGTCAGCCGCTCATCGTAATCCACCGGCGATTGGCCGCGCTCGATGCGTTCGCAGTAAACCGCGGTGTTGGCCACGTTCTTGTAACGGCGGCCATCCACGTAGCCGGACGCCCCCGGCCCCAGCCCGATGTAGTCGCCGCCGCGCCAGTAATTCAGGTTGTGCCGGCACTCGAAGCCGGGGCGGGCGAAGTTGGAAATCTCATATCGATGGAACCCGAACTCAGTCCCGACGGACTGCATCTGCTGATACATCGCCAGCGTCGTCGTTTCGTCCGGCACGGCGACATGGCCCTCCTGCAGTTCGCGCAGGAGCGGCGTGTCGTCCTCCCACGTCAGTTCGTAAGTGGAGAGGTGCTGTGGCGCGAGCGCAACCGCCCGGCGCAACGTGTCGGCCCACTGGGCCAGCGTCTGGTCCGGGATGGCAAAGATGAAGTCCAGGTTGACGTTGGGGAAGCCGGCTTCCCGAAGGATGTCGAGGCTCTTGTGCGCCATCGCGACGGTGTGGACGCGGCCCAAGCGCTCCAGCACGGCATCGTCAAGCGCCTGCACGCCCATCGAGACGCGGTTGACGCCAAAGGAGCGCAGCAACCGCGCCTTCTCCGGCGAGACGGTCGCGGGATTTGTCTCGACTGTCCACTCAAAGTCGGGAGTTGAGAGTCGAGAGCCGAGAGCCGGAATAACGCGGTGCAGGTGCTTGAGCAGCCGCTCGAATTGCGCAGTCGTCAGGATGCTGGGCGTGCCACCGCCGATGAAGATGGTTCGCGGCGCCAGCCGCGGCGCGGCCTGTTCCATCTCGCGCTCCAACGCGACAAGGAACCGTTCAATCTTCGCGGCCTCGGCAGGTTCGGAGTAAAACGCGCAGTAGTCACACTTCGCCGCGCAAAACGGGATATGGATATAGAGGTGCTCAACTGTGTTGCTCACGTCGGATGCGACTATGCCGCAGGGCCGTCGGGAAGTCCAATAGGCGGCGAAGTGGCGATAACCGCCTTTAGGCGGGACACCAACGGTTTATGCCGCAGCAATCGAGAGTTCTGTGCAGGGCCTCGCCGACGGCTGCTTCGTCCTGCCCTATACCATCGGCGACTACCTCGCCCGCAACGCGGTCAAGCGTCCCGCCGCCGACGTGGCCGAGGCGAACCAGGCCGAGGTCGAGACCGCCGCGCGTCTCAACACACTGCTTTCCATCCGCGGCAAACGCACCCCCGTCGAGTTCCACAAGCAGCTCGGCAAACTCCTGTGGAACAACTGCGGCATGGCCCGCAACGAGGCGAGTCTCAAGAAGGCGTTGCAGGAGATTCCCGCGCTGCGCGAGGGGTTCTGGCAGAACGTCATCGTCCCCGGCTCGCACGCCGACCTCAACATGGCCTTCGAACGCGCCGGCCGCGTCGCCGACTTCCTCGAACTTGGCGAACTGCTGTGCCTCGACGCGCTGGAACGCAAGGAATCTTGCGGCTGCCATCTCCGCGCCGAATTCCAGACGCCGGAGGGCGAGTGCCTGCGCAACGACACCGACTACGCCTACGTCGCCGCGTGGGAATTCACCGGCGCGGGCAAGCCATCGCAACTCCACAAAGAGCCGCTGGTTTATGAGGAAGCCCACATGGCCCAAAGGAGCTACAAGTGATGCCGTCACCCCTCGTGGCCGTTTCGTGGGTAGGGACGGCGCGCTGCGCCGTCCGCCGTCCGTTTATTTGCGACACTTTTCGGACGCCGCAGCGCGGCGTCCCTACCCATTGCCCGCCTCCTCACGTCGGCGGCTGCAATCCGGAGTTCAATTTGCCATGAAGATCACCGTCCGCGTGTGGCGCCAGAAGAACGCGCAGAGCGCCGGCCGCTTCGTCGAGTATCCCGTCGAAGGCGCCAACCCGAACATGTCGTTCATCGAGATGCTCGACGTGCTCAACGAGTGCCTCGTCAGGAAGGGCGAGGAGCCGGTCCACTTCGACAGCGACTGCCGCGAAGGCATCTGCGGCACCTGCTCGTGCGTCATCAACGGCGAGCCGCACGGCCCCGAATCGAAGGTCACCACCTGCCAGACCTACATGCGCAGCTTCAAGGACGGCGACACCATCACCGTCGAGCCGTTCGGCGCCAAGGCCTTCCCGGTCGTCAAAGACCTCGTCGTGGACCGCACCGCCTTCGACCGCATCATCCAGGCCGGCGGCTTCATCTCCGTCAACACCGGCGCCGCGTCCGAGGCCAACTCCATCCCCGTCCCGAAACACGCCAGCGACCTCTCGATGGACGCCGCCGCGCGCATCGGCTGCGGCGCGTGCGTCGCCTCCTGCAAGAACGCCTCCGCCTCCCTCTTCGTCGCCGCCAAGATCGCCCACCTCAACCTCCTGCCCCACGGCAAACCGGAGAAAGACCGCCGCGCCCTCGCGATGATCCGTGCGATGGACGCCGAAGGCTTCGGCGCGTGCAGCGTCACCGGCTCCTGCGAAGCCGTCTGCCCCAAGGGCATCCCCATCAGCTTCATCTCCCGCATGAACCGCGA
>DYDC01000007.1:13638-23394 GCA_020718125.1 Methylacidiphilum sp.
GCCCCAAGGGCATCCCCATCAGCTTCATCTCCCGCATGAACCGCGACTACATGGTCGCCGCGCTGAAGATGCGGGAGTGATCGTCGTTAATTGGTTGTTGCATAATATGCGATGCAATCGCATATTTTGCGCGTGTGGATACCTCGCGACATTGAAGACCGGCTGAAACGTTCGGCACGCACCCGTCCCGTCGTCGTGCTCACCGGCGCTCGCCAGACGGGCAAGACCTCCACCTTGCGGCGCTTGTTTCCCGACCGCGACTTTGTCTCGCTGGACCTCCCCTCGGAAGCGGAACAAGCCGAGAAAGATCCCGAAGCTTTTCTGCGACGTCATCCCGCGCCCGCCATCTTGGATGAAGTGCAGTATGCACCGGCACTCTTGCGCAACCTCAAGGCGGCTGTGGACGCCAGCCGCAACCGTTACGGGCAGTATTTGCTGACCGGTTCGCAGAAATTCACGCTCATGAAAGGCGTCTCCGAATCGCTTGCCGGCCGCGCGGACATCGTGGAACTGGAAACCCTCTCATTGGCGGAGATTCGCGCGGCCTTGCCGCGGACAAGCCTCGAAAGCGCCATCCTGCGCGGCGGTTTCCCCGAACTCCACGCCAACGCCGAAATTGACCCGGTTGCGTTCTTCAACTCCTACCTGGCCACTTATCTGGAGCGCGACGTCCGATCCCTGACCAACGTGGGCAGCCTCCGGGATTTCGAGCGGTTCCTGCGCGCGTGCGCGTTGCGCTCCGCAAACCTCCTCAACAGGGCCGACCTCGCCCGCGACGTCGGCATCGCCCCCTCCACCGCCAACCAATGGCTCTCCATGTTGGAAGCCTCCGGCCAGGTCGTGATGCTGGAGCCGTGGTTCTCGAACCGCACCAAGAGCATCGTCAAAAGCCCCAAACTCTACCTCGCCGACACCGGCCTGCTTTGCGCCCTGCTCAACATCCGTTCCGAGGACGCTCTGCGACAGTCCCCCTCTGCCGGCGCGGTCTGGGAAACGTTTGTCTTCGCGCAACTGCGCCATCGCGAACGACGTGCCGGCCGCGTGGGCAGCCTTTTCTTCTGGCGCGATCGCACCCGCGAGGTGGATTTCCTCGCCGACCTTGCCGGCCGCGTGCAACTCTTCGAGGCCAAGTGGACCGAACTCCCCTCCGATGCGGATGCCGTCAATCTCGGTTACGTCCGTGACGTGCTCGGCAAATCCAAAGTCAGTTTGGCTGCTATCGTCTGCCGCGCGCCAAACGCTTTTCCATTGTCCAGCGGCTTCCGCAGTCTTCCTCTTCACGATTTGGCATAGACCGGAAAATCGCAATCACCTCCGTCTGCCCCAAGGGCATCCCCATCAGCTTCATCTCCCGCATGAACCGCGACTACATGGTCGCCGCGCTGAAGATGCGGGAGTAGGCGCAAAAGCCGAAATTCGAATATCGAAACCCGAAACAAATCCCAATGAGCAATTGGGAAATGGGCCAAACGGCTGCGCAGTCTCCACTGAACATTTTGAGGTTTTGAGTCCTTGCCGGTTCTGAAATTGGTTCGGATTTCGGATTTCGCGCTTCGGATTTCTCCCTCTGGACTCGCCGCGCCTCATCGCCTGCTTGCTTCCGCCCGCCGCATCGTGATAAACAGTCTGCCAGCGAGGTGACCCAATGCCCGACCAGACATCGCTGATTCAGCCGGAACGAATCGGGCAGGTTTAAGCTTCCAATTTGGAACCTTAAACCCAAGCCAGACATGAACACGCCACAGATCACCCAACTGGTCCCGGTGGAGCGAGTGGAGAGTCTGATCCATCTCGCCCGCGGCGAAAAGGTGCTGTTGGATGCCGACTTGGCGATGCTCTACGGTGTCGAAACCAAGGCCCTGAACCGGGCGGTCAAACGCAACCGCAGCCGGTTTCCGGACGATTTCATGTTTCAACTGACCCCTGAAGAGGCCGCCAACTTGAGGTGCCAGATTGGCACCTCAAGTTCCGGTTACGGCGGTCGTCGCTACCTCCCCTACGCCTTCACCGAGCAGGGCGTGGCGATGCTCTCCAGCGTGCTGCGGAGCGAGCGCGCCGTGCAGGTCAACGTCGCCATCATGCGCGCTTTCGTCGGCCTGCGCCGGATGCTGGCCGGCAACGAGGCGCTGGCCCGGAAGCTCGCCGAATTGGAGCGACGCCTCGAGGGCCACGACCACGCCATCAAATCCCTTTTCGACGCCATCCGCCAACTGGCGCTTCCGCCCGCCAAACCGCCCCGCGAAATCGGCTTTCACGCCGTCGGCAAAGGGGCTAGAAATGCCGGCCAAGCGAAAGCCATGCGGCGATGAAAACCATCCGATACGGCACGGAAAACGACGCCAGACACGATCAAGGATTACTGATTCGGCCCGAACGAATCGAGCAGGTGATTCTGCTCATTCGCGGCCAACGGGGTAATGTTGGACCGCGATTTGGCCGCGCTCTATGGCGTCGAAACCAAGAACCTCAACAAAGCGGTTCAGCGCAACCTCGACCGTTTCCCGGCCGATTTCATGTTCCAACTCACTGCGGATGAGGCGGATGGTTTAAGGTTCCAATTTGGAACCTTAAAGCGCGGCCAACATTTCAAGTATCTGCCGCGGGTTTTCACGCAGGAAGGTGTCGCCATGCTTTCGAGCGTCCTGCGGAGTCCGCGAGCCATTCAGGTCAATATCGCCATCATGCGTGTGTTCGTGCGGCTGAGGGCGACGTTGGCCTTGCACAAAGAACTCGCCGAGAAACTGAAGGAGCTGGAGCGGAAGATCGAGGGCCACGATGCCAGCATCCGCACCCTCTTCGACGCCATCCGCCAGCTGGCGATTCCGCCCGCCAAACCGCCCCGCGAAATCGGCTTTCACGTCCGCGAAACCGGCGTGCCCTACCGCGTGAAAAGGAAATGACCATGCCCGACACGAACCAATATGACGGCTTCCTAGGAGTTTGTCGGACTTAGGCGCGGAAAATTTCGCAAGTCGCGCGTTTTCAACGGTCGCACTTTTTCTGGTCAAAAACAGGCAGCCTGCAATCACGTGACTTACGCCTAAGTCCGACAGGCTGCTAGGTCATAGCAGCGAGGACAAGTCGGCGGTGCGACCACCAACGTGAGACGACTGCAGGCTGAAAGGGCTGAAAGCCCGTAAGAAAGTAGCCCAGGGCAAGCGAAGTGAAACGAGCGCCGCCCTGGGTCAACGAACAAAACGAATTCAAGCCCTGAAGGGGCGAAGGAGCGCAGACGCCTATGAAAATCCGAGAAATCGTGATCCATAATTATCGCTCAATAAAGGACGCCAAGTTCTACGTCGCGGATTACGGCCTCTTAATCGGCGCAAACAACTCCGGGAAGACGTCTGTGCTCGATGCCGTGCGCAACTTTTACGAGAAAGATATCAAGTTTGACCCGCAGCGTGATTTCCCAAAGTTTGCAGCCGACGACAGGGAAAGCTGGGTTGAGATCGAATACGAAATGACCAAAGACGAAGCGGATTCGATCAAGGCAGAATATCGGCAAGCCGGAAATCGCTTTCGCGTGCGAAAAGTCCTGCACAGCGATGACAAAGCCAAACTCCACCTCTACGCTTACGAAGGCGGAGCGCTATCTCAAAACCAGTTTTACGGCGATGACAACGTCGGTTTTGGGAAACTCGGCGACGTTATTCACATCCCGGCCGTCAGCAAACTTGAGGAGGTGAGCAAGTTCAGCGGCAAGAGTCCACTGCGCGATCTTGTGAATGCGATCTTTAAGAAGTTGGTGAAAGACAGCGCGGCGTTTGCGACTTTCCAAGGTGCAATCAACACGTTCGGGCAGGGCATTCAAACCGAGGAAACCCCCGACAAACGGTCGCTCAAGGGGCTGGAGGACGACATTAATGCCGGGCTTCGAGATTGGGACGCAAAATTCAAATTCAAAATTGCCCCTCTCTCTGAAACGGAAGTGGTTTCCGCCATGTTGGGGTATGACATCTTCGACGAGACATTGAAGTCCAACCAAAGCGCCACGAGTTACGGCCAAGGATTTCAACGGCAACTCATTTATCGCCTGTTCCGCGTCTCAGCGGCTTACTCAACCAGCCGCCCATCGGCTAAGAAAAAGGACTTTTCTCCGGATCTCACGTTGCTCTTGTTTGAAGAGCCGGAAGCGTTTCTCCATCCACCTCAGCAATCTCAGCTCGACCGGGATTTGCGGAAAATTGGTTCTGAAGATGGGCGACAAGTTCTGATTTCGACGCACTCGCCACAATTCGTCAGCCACGCAACTGAAAACATTCCAAGCATCGCGAGAATGCATCGCAACACCGGACAAGCAAACATCGGACAGGTTCGGCCGGAGGACTTGGATGCGCTCTTCTTGGAAAACCAAGAAATCAACAAGCTCGCGGCTGGGCTGAAGGAATACGAGGCAGGCACAGAGGAAAGCAAGCTGGAGATGGAAGCGGTCAAATACTTTCTTTGGCTGAATCCGGAGCGATGCGGCGTTTTCTTCGCCAAGCGAACGCTCATCGTTGAAGGGCCGTCCGAGTCGGTGCCGATCAACTATCTAATCCAAACGGGGAACATTCACGTGCCAGCCGGCGGCCTTTTTGTCTTGGACGCAATGGGAAAGTTCAACATCCATCGCTTTATGAATCTCTTGGGCGAACTCAAGATCGGTCATTCCGTTCTCCACGACGCCGACCCAAACAAGACCGGAGACAACAAAGTGTTTCACGACGGCGTGAACAAGTTGATTCAGAGTAAGCGGAATCCGTTTACGCAGAAGATTTACGTCTTCCCTGACGACTTGGAAACGTTCCTCGGCTTCAAAGTTCCAGACAAAGACCATCGCAAGCCTTCGCGGTTGCTTCTGGCTTTGAAGGAAGGGAAGATTGGCGCGCCGCAGGTAAGCGCGATCTGCAAACTCGTCGAAGAACTTGCGGGGCTTTGATTGCGGGGATTCTGCGCTACCGCGGATTTCTGCCGCCCTTTCAGGGCTTGGGAATCTTGTGGGACGGTTGACCCAGGGCGTCGCTCGCGGACTCGCTTTGCCCTGGGCTATTTTCTTTCGGGCTTTCAGCCCTCCCAGTCGCCCAAGCGCAGCACGGTTGCCACGACTAACTTCTTGTCGCATACGCAACACACACTTGTCCTGCGTCACCGACAGTTGTGCGCCCAGCCTTGCGCCCTTGGGTTCTGCCCGTAAGATGGGCTGGACATGAATCCATTGTCTGCCACCGCCCGCGCGCTGCCGATCTGGTCGCTGCATGACCCGCTTCGCATCGCGTGGCGGCAACACAATCAGCTCGTTCTCATCGCGCCAACAGGGTCGGGCAAGACGACGCAGGTGTGCCAGATGTTGCTGGAGGATGGGTGCGCCGGGAGCAAACCCACTCGCTCGACGCTTCCCAGCGCGAGCGGGTTGTGTTAGCGTCAGCCCGTGAGCACTGCTGAAATCATGGAGCGAATCGCGTCATTGCCGGAGCCGGATCGCGGCCGGATTGCGCATCTTCTGGCTGTGCCGTCCACAGCACCGCGCCGCGTAGATCGTGCAAAGCTCGGACGGCTGGCGGGCTGCTGGTCGCGGGAGGAGGCGGGCCGGATCGCGGGTTTTATCGAGCAAGGCTGCGAGGTGACCGATGCCGGCAGTGAATAGCCTCCTGCTGGACACCACGGCGGTCATCGCCCTTTTCCGCAACGAGCCACGCGCTGTCTCCACGCTGGAACCGATCATAGAACTTTACATGCCGCTGGTCGCGTTGGGCGAACTCTACCTTGGCATCGAGCGGGCGCAGAACCGGACGAAGGCGGCGCAGGAAGTAGAAGATCTCCTGTCGTTCGTGAACGTCTTATATCCCGACATGGACACCGCAGCCTCGTATGCCGCCATCAAGGCGCGGTTGCTGGCCAGGGGAACGCCCATCCCGGACAACGACATCTGGATTGCCGCTGTCGCACGCCAGACAAGACTGCCCTTGGCCGCCCGCGACGCCCACTTCTCCCAAGCTCCAGACATCCATATCGTTCCTGTCTGAGCGTCAAGAGGTTGGCGCAACCGCCTGAACACTTCACGCCGAGAAAATGCCTGCATGACTTCCCTCGCCCAAACTGCTCGCGCGCTGCCAATCTGGTCGCTGCATGACCCGCTTCGCATCTCGTGGCGGCGGCATAATCGGCTGGCGCTCATCGCGCCAACAGGGTCGGGCAAGACGACGCAGGTGTGCCAGATGTTGCTGGAGGATGGCCGGGCCGGCGACAAACAGATCATCGTGCTGCAACCGCGCCGGGTCGCCACGCGCAGCGTGGCCGCGCGCGTCGCCGCGGAGCGCGGCATCCAGCTCGGCGGCGAGGTCGGCTACCAGATCCGTTTCGACGACCGCGCTTCGGAGGAGACGCGCATCCTGTTCATGACGGAGGGCGTGCTGCTGCGCCGGTTGCAGGATGAGCCGGACCTGGCTTCGGTGGGCGCGATCCTCTTCGACGAGTTCCACGAGCGGAACCTGTTCAGCGACGTGGCGCTCGGCCTCGCCAAGCAGTTGCAGGCATCGCGCCGGCCCGACCTGTTATTGATGGTGATGTCCGCCACGCTCGACGCGGAGCCGGTGGTGAAGTTCCTCGGCGATTGCCCCATCCTGCGCTCCGAAGGCCGCTCGTTTCCGGTCACCATCAAGCATCTCGATTCGCCCGACCGCCGGCCGCCGCAGGAGATCGCCGCCGATGCCGTCGAGCGCATCCTCGCCAGCGGCAAGCCGGGCGACATCCTCGTGTTCATGCCGGGCGTCTGGGAGATCCAGCAGACCCTCAACGCCATCCGCAACAACCGCTCGCCCGAACCGCTCGCGTTGCTGCCGCTCTACGGCGAACTGCCGCCCGACCAGCAGGACCTCGTCTTCCAGCCGTCGCCGAGCCGCAAGGTGATCGTCGCCACCAACGTCGCGGAAACCTCGGTGACGATTGACGGCGTGCGGTTCGTCGTGGACAGCGGCCTGGCGCGCATCAACCGCTACGACCCGGCGCTCGGCATCAGCGCGTTGCGCATCGAGCCGATCAGCCACGCCTCCGCCGACCAGCGCGCCGGCCGCGCGGGCCGCACCGCGCCGGGCGAATGCCAGCGGCTCTGGACGTTCGTCAACCACAAGGACCGCCCCAAGACCAACACGCCGGAGATCCACCGCACGGACCTCGCCAGCGTCGCGTTGCTGTTGCGCTCGCTCGGCGTGCGGGACATCGCCAACTTCGACCTGCCTGACAAGATGGACCCCGCCGCCGTGCGGGCCGCGCTCGACATGCTGGAGCGGCTCGGCGCGCTAGAACGCGGTGCCGGCCCCATCACCGCGACAGGCCGCCAGATGCTGCGGTTGCCGGTGCATCCGCGTTACGCGCGGATGCTCATCGAGGCCTTCCGGCGCGGCTGCGTGAAGACCATCGCGCTCTGGGCCGCGCTGGTCAGCGGGCGCGACATGATGCTGCGGGCGAAGGATGAATCCGCGAAGGAGATGCTGGAGCTGTTCCAGACCAACGACAACTCGGACTTCTTCACGCTCTCGCGCGCGTTCCAGTGGGCGCGCCAGCGCAACTTCAGCCTCGACGCCTGCCGCCGGGCCGGCATCCACGCGCTGACCGCCGCGAACGTCGAGGACACTTACGAGCAACTGCTCGACCTTTGCGAGAAGAACGGCATCCGCGGCGAGGACCGCGAGCACACCGACGACGACATGCTCAAGTGCGTGCTCGCCGGTTTCGTGGACCATCTTGCCCGCCGCGTCAGCAAAGGCACGCTGGACTGCGTGGTGGTCGGCGGACGCAGCGGCACGTTGATGCGCGAGAGCGTGGTGCGGAAGAGCGACCTGTTGCTGGCCGCCGAGATCCGCCAGATCGCCACGCGCGAGGGCAAGGAGATGACGCTGTTGGGGCTGGCCTGTGAGGTGAAACTGGAATGGCTGCGCGAGCTGTTCGCCGACCATCTCGACGAAAAGACCGAGCATCTCTACGACCGCGCCCAGCGCCGCGTGGCGTGCGTGCGGCTGCTGCGTTACCGCGACCTCATCCTCGACCACTCGTTCCAGAACTGCACGCACCCGAAGGAAGCCGCCGCCGCGTTGGCGAAGGAGTTCCTGGCCGAACACATCGAGCTGCCGATGTGGAACCACGAACTGGACCAATGGCTCGCGCGCGCGGCGCTGGTGAGGAAACATTTCCCGGAGCTGGAACTGCCGGGGTTCGACGATGCGGCCAAGGTCGAATGTCTCAGCCGCGCGCTCAGCGGCGCGTTGCTCTACAAGGAGGCCAAGGAGAAGCCGCTGGCGCCGGCGTTCCGCGAGTTCCTCACGCCCGTCCAGCGCGACTTCATCAACGACCTCGCGCCAGAGGCCGTCACGCTCGCCAACGGGAAGCGTTACAAGCTGGTCTATGATGAGGAAGAACCGCCGGCGATCACGGTCAAGCTCAACGACATCTTCGGCGTGAAGGATCATCCGCGCCTTTGCGATGGCAAGGTCGCCGTCGCCATCCAACTCACCGCGCCAGACGGCAAGCGACTGGAGGTGACGCGGGATTTGGAGACGTTCTGGAAGACGAGCTATCCCCATCTCAAACGCGGCGCGCTGACGAAATACAAAGGCGTGGCGTGGCTGTAAGCCGCGTCGCTTCCAGCAACTCGTCACCGCCAATCCAGCAGCACGCCCATCAGGTCCTCGCGCCAGTCAATCAGGCTGGCGTAAGCCTTCGTGGCGTCGGCGCCGGGGAAACGGTGCGTGATAAGCGGGCGCACATCGAGCCGGCGTGAGAGGAGCAGCTTCAGCGCGACCTGCGTGTCCTCGCGCTGCGTCCATGCGCCGGGCCGGCGCTCGGATTGCGGCCGCGCGCCGCTGTGCGCGCCGATGATGGTGATGCCCTTGCGATGCACGTCGCGGTAGAAGTCGGTTTTCGTCTGACCCCGCGTGCCGGCCAGCAGCACGACACGGCCGCCGTCGGCGCAGATGTCGAACGCCGCGTTCACCGGGTCAGCCAAGCCGGTGCACTCGAACACCACCACCGGCCCGCGGCTGTCCGTCGCCGAAGTCAGCTTCGTCTGGAAATCCTGCGCGCGCGAGTTCAGGCCCGCGTCCGCGCCGCCGTTGCGGCTGATAGCGAGCCGTTTGTCGGAGATGTCCACCGCCACGAGCGGCATCGCGCCGGCGCAGCGGGCCAGCCGCAGCGCAAGCTGGCCCAGCAAGCCTTGGCCCTGCACGGCCACGGCTTCGCCGATCTCGATGCGCGCGCGGCGCACGCCCTGCAATGTGATTTCAGTCAGGGGGCAGAAGACCAGTTCGTCCAGTGGCGCGTCGGCGGGCGCCTTGATCGCGGCGGCCATCTTCAACAGCACGTGGCTCGCGTGCGGCGTGCGGTGGATCACACGGTCGCCCACGGCAAATCCCATCACGTCCTTGCCGACGGCGGCGACTTCACCGGCGGCGTTATAGCCGATGCGCAGCGGGAACTTCGGCGGCGGATTGTCCAGCGCCAGCACCGTCTCGCGCTCGACGTTGGGGCTGATGAGGGTGAAATGGTTGCGGACGATGATCTCGCCCGCGCCCGGCTGGGGGACGTAGGACTTCTCGACGACGACCTTGCCGCGTTCCTGAATGACGACCTGTGATCCTTGCATGATGATTGCCGCGAAAGCGGCTGCTACAGACCATGCCCCGCCGCCGCGTGCAAGCGGATTCTTCCGTCACGGGCGCAACTTGACACACGCGCCAAGTCCCGAAAGGGACGGTCGAGAATAGCCCGGCGTTTCAACGCTGG
>DYDC01000230.1 GCA_020718125.1 Methylacidiphilum sp.
CAGGCCCCGGACACAGAAATCGTTCGACAGCCTGACGCGCGCGGCTATACTGCGCGGCCCTTTCGGAAAAAAGGCTGGATATGCTCAAAGACATCGCACTGCCACACATCGCCGGGCTGGCCGTTTACGAGCCGGGCCGGCCCATCGAAGAGGTCGCCCGCGAGCTGCGCCTGCGGCCGGAGACGATCATCAAGCTCGCCTCGAACGAGAACCCGCTCGGCCCGTCGCCCAAGGCGGTCGCGGCGATGCGGCGGGCGCTGGGGACGGCGCATCTCTATCCCGACGGCGGCGGGTTTTACCTGCGGCAGGGGCTGGCGAAGCATCTGGGTGTGAAGCCGGAGAATATCGCGCTGGGCAACGGTTCCAACGAGATCATCGAGCTGCTCTTCCACGCGTTCGTCGCGCCGGGTGACCCGGTGGTGTATGCGGAGCGTTCGTTCGCGGTGTATGCGCTCTGCGCGAAGCTGTTCCAGGCGCGGCCGGTGGTCGTGCCGGCGAAGGACGACTCGCACGACCTCGACGCGATGCTCGCGGCCATCAACGGCCGCACCAAGCTGGTGTTTATCGGCAACCCGAACAACCCGACCGGCACGCGCGTCTCCAACGAGGCGCTCGACCGGTTCCTCAGCCGCGTGCCAGCGCGGACGATCGTGGTGGTGGACGAGGCCTACTACGAGTTCCTCGACAACCCGCCCCAGACGCTGCGGCACATTAAGCGCGGCATGCCGAACCTGATCGCCATGCGGACGTTCTCGAAGATCGTCGGCTTGGCCGGCCTGCGCATCGGTTACGGCGTGGCGAGCGCGGAAATGGTGGGCCTGCTGAACAAGGTGCGGCAGCCGTTCAACGTCAACGCCATCGCCCAGGCTGGCGCGCTGGCGTCGCTGGACGACCGCGCGCACATCGAGCGCACCCGGCGGTTGAACCGGCAGGGGTTGAAGTATCTCGGCGGCGAGTTCCGGAGGTTGAAACTGGAGTTCATCCCGTCGGAGGCGAATTTCCTCTGCGTCCGCGTCGGCGACGGCGCGAAGGTGTTCAACGCGCTCCAACGCCGCGGCGTCATCGCGCGGCCGATGGGCGGCTACGCGATGCCGGAGTGGGTGCGCGTGACGGTCGGCACAATGGCGGAGAACCGGCGGTTCATCCGCGAATTGCAGAGGAGCCTGCTGAAGTAGCCCGCGCCAGACGCCCGGCGTGTCCGGGGCCTCATTCCCTCGCCATATCGAGGAAGCCTTCGAGCTGCCGGATGCGGGTCGGGTGGCGCATCTTCCGGAGCGCCTTGGCCTCGATCTGGCGGATGCGCTCGCGGGTGACCCGGAACTGTTTGCCGACCTCCTCCAGCGTGCGGCTGTAGCCGTCGGCGAGGCCGAAGCGCATCTCCAGCACGCGGCGCTCGCGGCTCGTCAGCGAGTCGAGCACGTCGTTGAGTTTCTCCTTGAGCAGCGAGTAGGCCGTCATCACCATCGGGTTCTCGGCGGTCTTGTCCTCGATGAAATCCCCGAAGCTGGTGTCGTCGCTGTCGCCGACGGGCGATTGGAGCGAAATCGGCTGCTGGGCCATCTTCAACACCGCGCGGACGCGCTCCACGGGCATCTGGATTTCCTCGGCGACCTCCTCGGCGGACGGTTCGCGGCCGAGTTCCTGGATCAGCGACTTCTGCACGCGCATCAGCTTGTTGATCGTCTCGATCATGTGGACCGGGATGCGGATGGTGCGGGCCTGGTCGGCGATGCTGCGGGTGATGGCCTGCCGGATCCACCACGTGGCGTAGGTGGAGAACTTGTAGCCGCGGCGATACTCGAACTTCTCGACGGCCTTCATCAGGCCCATGTTGCCTTCCTGGATCAGGTCGAGGAAGGAGAGGCCGCGGTTGATGTATTTCTTGGCGATGGAGATGACCAGGCGCAGGTTGGCCTCGACCATCTCGCTCTTGGCCTGGACCGCCTTGCGCATCCAGCTTCGCAGCTCGGTGTGCGTGTTGGGGATTTCCGCGACCGCCATGCGCGCGGCCAGTTCGGCCTCGCGCAGCTTCGCTTCGAGTTCCTTCGCGCGGGCCTGGGTGCCGCGGCCATTGGCTTCGAGGCGCTCCAGCTCGGAGATGGCCGCCTCGACTTCCTCGCGGAACTTGTCGGCTTTCTCGACGAACTCCTCGAGCACCTTCGGCTTGAAGAAGAACTCCTTTAACTTGGCCTGGAGTTTCTTGTCGGCCTTCTTGACGCCCCGCAGGACCGTCTCGCGCCGTTTGCCCGAAAGCTTGCAGGCAACGGCATAGCGGCGGTCCACCTCCTCGTCGAGGCGGTTGACCTCGCGGTTGAGCTTGGGCAGCGCGCGCATGTATTTCTCGCGGCTGTCAATCTTCTTGTCCTGGATGGCGCGGTCAAAACGTTCCTTGCCGTCGAGGAGCCGCTGGGACAGCGCGAGGTATTCCCTCCCGATGAAGCCGAAGTTGTGCAGGATGCGCTGCATGTTCAACTCGGCCGTCTCGATGCGCTTGGAAATCTCCACCTCCTGCTCGCGCGTCAGCAGCGGCACCTGCCCCATCTGCTTCAGATACATGCGGACCGGGTCGTCGAGGATGTCGAGCCGCTCGGTGGACGGGGTCTTCTCCTCCTCCGGCTCCGGCGCCTCCTGCTTGAAACGGTCCACCTCGGACGCCTCGATGACCTCGACGTCCATGCCGCGCAACCGGATGAGGATGCCATCCAGTTTCTCCGGCGACGTGACGTTCTCCGGCAGCGCGTCGTTGATGTCGTCGTAAGTCAGGTAGCCCTGCTCCTGCGCCAGCTTGAGCAGTCCCTTGATCTTCTCGTTGCGCTCTTCGCGGTCGAACTTACCCGTGGTTTTGCTCGCGGTCTCTGCGGACATAGTTATCCCATTATAAATCTGTCAAGCCCCTGCCGGGGCAAGAGCCGGGCAATCTGAGGGAAGCCCTATTTCAAGTCAAGGATTTGCTTCTGAATCCGGGCGATTTCCGCGGCCGCCAGGCCGGGCTGCGCCAACTGCCGCCGGAGCGCCTCCACGCGCCCCTGCGTCCACCGCCGCCGCAGCGCGGCGACACAATCCAGCGCCGCGGCCAACGGGTCGGCCGGCGGACGGAAATCCACCAACAGGTCCGCCAGCAAATCCTGCGCGTCGTGGAACTCATCCAGCAACTGCTCCTCGCCGCGCCACGCCCCAGCCGCGCGCAACCGGCGGATCGCCATGAGCATCTCGCCCGCGACACTCGCCGTGAGCCACTGCGCATCCAGCGCCTCGCAGACCGGCGCGAGCGTTTCGGGGCTGCCGAGCATCAACTGCAACAGCATCTTCTCCGCCGGCAGCGGCGCGGGCTTCTCCGGCGCTTCAGCGTCAAGCTCCGGCTCTGATTCCGGCTCCGCCCCCGACGGCTCGAAGTCTTCGGCCCGTTCGAACCGCCGGCGGACCTTCGCGATCTCCTCGCGCAACGCCGCCTCCGGCACGCCGAGCCGTGCCGCGCTGCGCTGGATGTAGGTGGCGCGCAGGACCGCGTTGGCCACCTTTGCCAGCGACTCGGCCAGCGCGCGGCTGATCTGGATGCGGCCCGTGTCGCTCCGCGGATCGTGGCGCGCGCAGAGGTAGTCGAGATGGAAGTCGAAAAACGCCCGCGCCCCGGCGACCACCTCGCGCAACCGGTCGGCGCCCTCGTCGCGCGCGAGGCTGTCGGGATCATGCCCCTCCGGCATCGTGACGACCTTCACGACCAGCCCGGCGGCGAGCAGTTCATCCACGCTGCGAACAGCGGCGTTCTGCCCGGCGGCATCGGAGTCAAAGCACAGCACCACCTCGTCGCAGTAGCGTTTCAGGATACGGCCGTGGTCGCCCGTGAACGCGGTGCCCTGCGGCGCGACCACGTTCTGGACGCCAGCCGTGAAGCACGCGATGAGGTCAAGCTGGCCCTCGCACACGATGGCCTGCTTCGCCTCGATGATGGCGCGCTTGGTCTTGTCGAGGCCGTAGAGGACGCGGCCCTTGGTGAAGATCGGCGTCTCGGGCGTGTTGACGTATTTGGCGGTCTTCTCGTCGCCGGCCAGCACGCGCCCGCTGAAACCGATCGTGCGGCCCGACTCGTCGCGGATCGGGAACATCAGCCGCCCGCGGAACCGGTCGTAGTAGCCGCCGCCTTCGCGCTGGATGACCAGCCCGCCCTGCTCCAGCAGTTGCGGCGAATACTTCCGCCCGGCGCCCCATTGCAGGGTCGCGTCCCAGGCGTCCGGCGAGTAGCCGATCATGAACTCCTTCGCCGCCTCCGCTGAAACCTTGCGCTTCTTCAGATAGTCGCGCGCGATCCGCGCCGACGGCTCCCTCATCAACTGCGCGTGGAAGAACCCCGCCACCTCGCCGTGCAGCGTGAACAACTGCTCCTTCCGCCCCGACGCGTCGCGGTCGCGCGACGCGCTGAATTCGATCTGGATGCCCGCCTTGCGCGCGAGCTGCTCGACCGCTTCGGGGAACGTCAGCCGGTCCCACAGCATGACGAACTTGAACACGTCGCCGCCGACGCCGCAGCCGAAGCACTTGAAAAGCTGCCGCTGCGGATTGACATGGAACGACGGCGTCTTCTCCTTGTGGAACGGGCAGCGCGCCTTGAACGCCCCGCCGGCGCGCTTCAGGTCGGGCATGCGCGAGCCGACCACATCCACGATGTCGTTGGCGCGTCGTATCTGGTCGAGAACGTGGTCTGGAATCAGGCCGGGCACGCGCCGACTATGCGCCGCTGCCTCGCGCGCGGCAAGCGGAGTTTT
>DYDC01000231.1 GCA_020718125.1 Methylacidiphilum sp.
GAGGCAGGTCAACCAATTGTTAGATGTGGGGATGTGACCCCGATGACCCCGATGATGTCGATGATGACCACGATGACCCCGATGACGCCGAAGCTGGCGGAGCCGAAATCGCGCCTGCTGGCCACGCGCGAGGGCGTGCCGTTTTGCGGCTTTCGGTTCCTGCCGGGATTACGTCCGCGCGTGTTGGGCGCGACCAAAAGGCGGTTCGAGGCGCGCCGCTACGCGCTGGCCGCCGCCAACGATTCGCGGCGGCTGAGTGTGGCGGTGTTTGCGTGGTATCAATTTAGCCGGGAAGGGAACAGTCAAGGTCTGCGCCGGGCGTATGCGCGCTGGCCGTTGGCGGCCCGGCTGAAGCGGCGGCAGCGGCGGAGCGCCCGTGTGTTGCGGGGCGGTTCCTGGAACAACAACGATCCCGACAATCTGTTGTCGTCCAACCGCAACAACAACCATCCCGACAATCGCGACGACAACAACGGGTTTCGGGTGGTGTTGGCGGGCGATCCTGCTCGGAAGGCGGAACGTTTCGGCGCGATGCGGGCTGGGCAACGTCTGGTCCGCCAGAGCCAAGAGGACTCCAGCCTAACCGCTGTCCCCGTGCCCGCTTGAGCGGGAAAAGACGCGGTGGCTGCCGTGGCCGGTAACCCCGAAAGGGTTCGGAGCGAACGTCACGGCAGCCTTATTTTTGATCCGTGGCTAAGAAGCCGTTTGTCCTCTGGCGGCGCGGCACAAGAGACCGTTCCCCCGCAAAGGCAGTCTCGTGGTCCAACATCCGCCGGCCTGAAGCGGAGCGGAATCGCTTCCGATTCCGCGGACGGCTCCTGCGTCCCGAATTCACGCTGCCACGGAACGCGAAGGCGTTCCGCTCCGGCCTGGAACTCCAGCTTCACATCCGCCGGTTCTTGGTGAGATTCATGTGCTACCGCGTGCTTGCTTCAGTGAATGCCGGCTGCTACAACGCAGTCGAAAGGAGCCTCAAAAGAAGCCTTATGAATACTGCGCAACCTGGCGACAAGCGGGTCGGCTGTTATCAGATCGTTTCCACGCTCGGCCACGGGGGCATGGCCACGGTCTATCAGGCCCGCGCGCTGGAAGACCGCCCCGCCCTCGGCCTCAAACGCGGCGACGATGTCGCCATCAAGGTGCTGCATCCGCATCTGGCCGCCATCAAGGAGTTCAACCGGCGCTTCATCCGCGAGGCCAAGGTCGCCGCCAAGTTCGTTCATCCCAACGTCGCGCGCGTGATTGACTTCGACACGGATTCCGACGGGCACCCCTACTTGGTGCTCGAACTCGTCCGGGGCGAGAAGCTCCGCGACGTCCTTAATCGCGAGGGCGTGCTGCCGCCGAGCCGGGTTCTCGGGATTCTCCGCCAAGTGGCGGCGGTGTTCGAGACGGCCCGCCAAATCGGCCTCATTCACCGCGACATCAAGCCCGACAACCTCATGCTGAATGAGGCCGGCCAAGTGAAGGTTCTGGACTTTGGCCTGGTCAAGGACGAGGAGACCGTCTCGATGGTCTCCGAGGTGATTTCGATGACCGGCAAGATCATGGGCACGCCGGCCTACATGTCGCCGGAGCAGTGCCAGGGCGCGAAAACCGTGGACCACCGCAGCGATCTCTACTCCATCGGCGTCACCGCTTACCACATGGCGGCGGGAAAAATGCCCTTCGAAGGCCCCACGCCTTCCGCCTTCCTCCAGCAACACCAGACAGCCATTCCCCCGCGGATCGAGAAACTCAATCCGGCAGTTCCGAAACCGCTGATTGCCATTATTTACCGGCTGATGGCCAAGAACCCGGACGACCGTTACCAGACGGCGGGCGAGTTGTTGGCCGATTTGGAGAAGGCCGAAGAGGGCGAGATGCCGACGAAAACCTACCGCTTCCGCAAACAGCGCCACCTCAGCGCCCAGCGGGCCGTCGCGCTCGCGGCGGCGGCGGTGGTGCTCGCGCTGGCCGGCGCGGCGGCTTTGTATTACACCAGCACCGACGCGGCGCGCACGGAGATGCAACAGGTCCAGACCATGGCCCGGCAGGCCGCCGAGGCCGGCGACCCCTCCCGCGCGGTCAACCTCCTGACCGCCGCGATCAGCAAACACGCCCGCCGCCGCGAACTGCTCCCGCCGCTGGAGAAACTGCGCGACGAGCTTTCCTCGCTGGCGGCGGCTCAGGAAAAGGCGCAGCAGGAGAAGCGGACCGCCGAAGAACGGGAACAAAAAGCGAAGCTGGAAACCGAGCGCAAGCAGCAGGCGCAGCAGTTGCAGGATGCCTGCGACAAACTCTTCCAGCAGGGCGTGGCCGCCTTGAAAGACAAACGCTATCCCGACGCGCTCCAGGCTTTCCAATTGGCTCAAGCCAAACGGCCCACCGAGGAGGTCAAACAGCAGATCGCCGAGGTCCGCGCCCGGCAGGGCCGGGAGCAGGCGGCGGCGGCGGCGCTGGCCGAGGCACACGCGGCGTTTGCCCGCAACGACCTGCCGAAAGCCAAACAACTCGCCGAGCAGGGCGGCAGGGACTACAGCGACACCGACGCGGCCAAAGCGTTCGCCGACCTGCGCGTCGAGGCCGAGGGCAAACTGGCCGCGGCGGCGGAGCAAGCCCAAGCCGCCATGAAACAGGCCCAAGAGCGGCTCGTGCAGCAGGCCCTGACCGCGCTGAAGGACCGGCGATATCCCGACGCGCTCCAAGCCTTCGAGATGGCCCAGAGCAAATTGGCCGATCCGCAGATCAAGGCCCAGATCGAGACGCTGAAGGCCCGCATCGAGTTGGAGAAAGGCGCTGTCGCCTTGCTGGCCGAGGCCCGCGCGGCTTTCGCCCGCAACGACCTGCCCCAGGCCGCCGCGCTGGCCGCCAAGGGAGTGAAAGAGTTCGGCGGCTCTGATGAGGCCAACGACTTTGCCATCCTGCGCGTCGAGGCGGAGCAGAAACAGGCCGCGACGATGGCGCAGAAACAGGCCCGCGCCCGGCAACTGGAGCAGCAGGGCGACGACGCCAAGAAGGCCGGCGAACTGCGCGACGCGCTGACCGCCTGGCAGTCGGCGGCGGCCCTGGTCGCCAGCGCCGCGCTCGACCAGAAGATCGCTGCCGCAGGCGATGCGCTGAAACGCTACGATACGGCGGTCGCGGCGGGCCGACAGTTGCTCGACGCGGGCCGCGCCGGCAAGGACAAGGCCAAGTGCCTCGAAGCGGCCCGCCGGTTCGAGGAAGCCCGGCGCGCGTGGGCCACGGCGGACGCGGCGGCGTTGATCAGCGAGGCGGAACAGACCGCGGCGGCCATCAAGGAACAGATCGCGGTGGTGGATTTTCAGGTCCAGGGCGACGTGGGCGTCTCCGACGCGGGTAAGATCGTCGCAAGGCTCTTGCTCGACGAATTCGCCGGCAAGTTCGAGCTGGTCACCCGCACCCAACTCGAGACGGTGCTGAAGGAGAAGAACCTTCAGTTCCACGATCTGATGACGCCCGACAAGGCGCTGCAAAACGCGAAGCTCCTGCCCGTGCGTTACCTTATCGTCGGCGAGGTCATGAAAGGCGCCGAGTTCTGGCTCACCGCCCAGATGGTCGAGGTCGGCCTCGGCGTCATCCGCAACCCCCGCAAAATCTCCGCGCGGCAGTTATCGCGCGCTGGAGTCGCAGATTCCGACGCTGGCCGGGCTGCTCAACATGAGCGACGAGGACTATCGCAAGTGGCAACAGAGCGCCCCGCCGCCCGCGCTGGCCGTCGCCACGGCCCAGCAGGGCAAGGCCTGGACCAACAGCCTCGGCATGAAGTTCGTCCCCGTGCCCGGCACGCCCGCGCTGTTCTGCATTTGGGAGACGCGGGTCAAGGACTACGCCGCCTACGCCAGCGCCAACCCCGGCGCGGACGGCTCGTGGCGGAACGTGACCTTCAAAAACATGCCGGTGAGCAACGGCCCTGATCATCCGGTGGTCAACGTCAGTTGGGAGGACGCGAAGGCTTTCTGTCAATGGCTGACGCACAAGGAACGCGGCGCGGGCCTGATCGGGCCGAACCAGTCGTATCGCCTGCCGACCGACCTGGAGTGGAGCGAGGCGGTGGGCCTGGGCAACGA
Organism: Methylacidiphilum sp.; assembly: GCA_020718125.1. Lineage (GTDB taxonomy): Bacteria > Verrucomicrobiota > Verrucomicrobiia > CAIQCK01 > CAIQCK01 > JACRKA01. The sequence continues at coordinate 4,071 of DYDC01000231.1, forward strand.
GACCGGCAGCACACCGGGGGAGCGTTCTGGGAAAGTGCCGGACGTTTATCCGTGGGGGACGCAGTGGCCACCGCCGCGGGGCGCGGGCAACTTTTTGGACCAAACTGCCAAGACCAAGTTCAGTGGCTTTGAGATCATCGAAGGCTACGACGACGGCTACGCCACAACCGCACCCGTGGGCAGTTTTGCCGCGAATCGGTTCGGACTTTACGACCTGAGCGGCAACGTCTGGGAATGGTGCGAGGACAGGTATGACTCCGAGCAGAATTACCGTGTGTTGCGGGGCGGTTCCTGGGGCGGCCGCATCGGTCCCGGCGGTCTGTTGTCGTCCTTCCGCGGCATTCACCATCCCGACGGTCGCTACGTCTGCTACGGGTTTCGGGTGGTGTTGGCGGGCGATCCTGCTCGGTAGGCTGGAGAGGTTTGCTTAGGACTTAGACCCTTGAACCTCAGTTCTTAACACTGAACCCTTGACGGGGCCGCGAAGCGGCCCGGAAAAAATTTCTGAAAATGCCACCTGTGGAATCAAGAAGCCGGCCGCCGATCTACACCGTGCTGGTGGATATGGTCGGCTGGACGATGGATCGGACAGCCGACATTCCCATGGACGATGGGGCAAGCGGCGCGGGAGCATGAGGTGGAGTTGGAACGGATCAGTTTCAAGGGCACGCTGGATGCGTTGC
>DYDC01000232.1 GCA_020718125.1 Methylacidiphilum sp.
CGTCCCTTTCGGGACTTGGTGCGTGTGTCAAGTTGCGCCCGATTCGCCCGTCACGTGATAACAGCGGTTGATTCTTTCCGCGGCTTGTTTCAAAATGGGCCTTTGTTATGACGCCACGAATCATCGGCGAACCCTTGCTGGCGCAGGACGCGCACGGCCGGCTCAAGTCGCGCATCGGCACGCTTTTCCTGGACAACACCACAATCGTGACGGTGCCGGGGGTCCATGCGACGCAGCGGCTGGCGTATCTGCAATGGCTCAACCACCAACGCCAGACGGCCGGCCAGGCCCTGCTCACGCAGGAGGAGGAGGCCCGGGAACTGGACCACTCGGTGGACCTGGTGATGGAGAACGACACGGTCCTGATCCGGCCCGACCCGGCGCACATGGGGCTGGCTTTTCAGGCGGACGAAATCCTCCAGGAAATCGTGCCCAAGGAGCAGGTCAAGTTCCTCCACGTGCTGGACGCGCAGGTGCGCAACGCGGTCAAGCGCCGCGGCGAGAGCTGGCGCATCAACCCGCTGCCGCGCTCGCCCGAGGACATGAAGAAAATGATCGTCGAGTCGCGGATCGGCATCGGCGGGCGGGAGATTTACTACTACAACCGCGAGACCGGCGCGCGGTTCCTGACGTGCCAGGAGTTTGGCGCGCTGGGCGCGCTGGAAGAGGCCGAGCGCCGCGGCTTGTTGCGGGAGATCCAGCAGTGCGCCGCCGAACGGAACCGGCTCGGCCATCCGGAGATCGCGTTCTTCCTGGCCGGCAAGGCGTTCACGGTGGCGGATTTTGCGTCCCATGACTTTGCGGGCATGGCGTCGGAATCGTTGCGGACGGTCTTCGAGGGCCTGCGGCGGAAGCTTGAGGACGCGGTTCCGCCGGAGTTGCGGCGGGACGATGTCGAGCAGACCGAGTGGCGCAACCGGATGTATGGCGCGCTGATCGGCCACGAGGAGAAGGCCGTGTCCGAGGAGACGCTGATCGGGATGGGGGCGGAGTTCTACATGCAGGTCGAGTGGCTGCCCGGCGGCCGCATTGAGGAGGGCGAATTGATCTTCGACGCGGTGCTGGACGAACAGACCGACACCACGGACACACAACGGCAGCAGAAGCTGTTCCTGCACGAGAAGGCGCGCGGATTCATCATCAACTTCATCCGCGAATACGGCGACCTGGAATACATCAACATAGGCCGGGTGATCGGCTCGTTGTCGTTGCGCGAGCAGGGGCAGGGCCGGCGCGGCGTGTTCCTGGCGGAGATCAAACCGCGAGAGGCGGCCCATCCATTGCTCAAGATTCTCCGGATGCAAAAATGGGGCGTGGCCGAGCACCTCGACGGAGGCCGCAGCCTGCTCGAGGCCATGATGCTGGCGGAGGAATACACCGACTACATCCTCAACCGCCGGCTCGGCTGCCGGCAGTTGGGCATGAACCTGCCGCCGCGCACCACCGCGCACAAGATCGCCGAGCGCTACTTCGGCAAGCGCAGCGAGTATCACGGCCTGACCATCTACACCTCCTACTTCGAGCGCGACTACATCCGCGGTGTCGCGACGGACAAGATTGCCGGCCACAAGTTGGCCAACGAGACGTATAGTTGGGCGGTCGCCGCGCTGCTCGGCCGGGCCGCCGCCGCCAATCTCATCGTCGGCCGCTGCCGCGAGGACGGAAAAGCTTTCTTCGATGACGGCGACGAGGTGGTGATCGAAAACAAGGTCGGCATGCCCGTCGAGATCGTCGTCGCGGACCAGACGGGCGCGTTTGCCGATTTCCGCCGCAGCCTGACCGAGAGCGCGCCGACCTATGCCGCGCCGGTCAACAAACGGCTCCTGTCACTGGACCAGCCCGCCGCCTTTGCGCAGGCGTATCTGGACGCGTTCGAGGAGCAGTTCGCGAAAGTCCAGCAGGAGTATCGCCGTCGGAAGCGGGCGTTCGACAATCTCTTCAAACACCAGCCGCCGGTCGAGGCGGGCAACTTCTCCTACCGCTGGCTGCGCGTGCTGGAGCGCCTGAACCAATCCGACGCGAAGGCGCTGCGGGAACTCATCCGGCAACACATCCAGGCGAAGTAGCCGGCGGACGACGGCAGGCGGGGCGGTTTAGGACCTGTCCCGAAACCCACGAAGAGCGAAACTGTAGCGGCGGTCTCCGACCGTCGGCTGTTCATGTCGCGAAGGATTTCGGCGGTCAGAGACCGCCGCTACAGTTCGCTCCAAGTCTTTGGATAACCTCCTACTGCGATCCCAGGAACTTCCGGGTTTCCTTGTCCCAACGGACGGAGCGGCGGGCGAGGCGGTGTTTGCCGTGGCAGTCGGTGCACTCCGGTCGGTTGCCCGCGATGTCGTCCCAGAAAGGTTCGTGCTTGTCGAGCTTGGCGAGCTTGGCCGCGTTGTGGCACTTGAGGCAGACCGCGTTGACCTTAGCCGTCTTCGCCTACGGCGTGCCGCCCAGCAGTCCACCGAGCCGGCCGAGGTCGTCATCGTTGTAATACTCGACATGGATGTAACCGCCGGTGGTTTGGGGATGCACTGTGACCTTCGTGCCGAGCTTCCGGCACATCTCGTTTTCCATCGCGAGGATGTGCGGCGGCTTCTCGATGTCCGTGCCGCGCTTGCGGCGCATGTGCTGGCGGCGGCCGGTGGTCGCCTTGATGCGCTCCACCAGCTTCTCCGTGTCGCGGACGTTGAGGCCCTCGCGCAACACGCGCTCGGCCACGATGGTCATCTCGCCGGTAATGGTCAGGCCGAGAATGACCTTGGCGTGGCCGACGGAAAGCTGTCCGTCGCGGACCCACGCCTGCACCTCCTCCGGCAGCGTCAGCAACCGCAGGGCGTTGGCCACCGTGGCGCGGTTCTTGCCGACGCGCTGGGCGGTCACCTCCTGCGTCAGCCCGAACTTCTTCAGAAGCTGCTCGTAGCCGCGCGATTCATCGATTGGATTGAGGTCCTCGCGCTGGAGGTTCTCGATCAGCGCCAACTCAAGCGCATCGTGGTCCTCCGCGTCGCGCACAAGCGCCGGCACGGTTGCGAGGCCCAGCTCGCGCGCGGCGCGCAGGCGGCGCTCGCCGGCGATCAACTCGTAGCCCTGCCCGTCGGCGGCGCGGCGGACGGTGAGCGGCTGGATGATGCCGTGCTCGCGGATGGAGGCGACCAGTTCCTCCAATGCTTCCTGCTCGAACTTCGTGCGGGGCTGGAAACGGTTGGCGCGGATCTTTTCCGGCTCGATCTGCAGGACGGCGTCACCTTTCGGCACGGCTGGGGCCGGTGGCACGGCGGGGACGGGCGCGACCGGCGCGGGAACCGGCGCGGGCGACGGGATGTGGGGCGCAACCGGCGGCGGCGGGGCCGCGGGCCGGTTCACGCCACGTTGAATGAGCGCATCAAGTCCTTTGCCAAGCGCTTTCTTGGGAGTCATCGGCCTGCTGTTTATAACGCATTGCCGGCAAAGTCAAAGGCGATATGCAGATATGCACGACAGAAACGAGAAACCCTCCCGGAGGCTTTTTCCGCCTCCGGGAGGGCTTATGCAACTTTCTCAATCCGCTCCGCCGCGTTGAGGCGGCGCAGGGCGACCCGCCTTACGCAATCTCGATGATCGGCGGGGTCTTCAGGATGTCGTGCTTGCCGGGCATCGGCGGCTTCAAGGCGCGGCACGGACCCCATTGCAGCTTCGACGCGTCGGTGTAGAGCGGGTCGGGGCCATATTGGAACTGCGAGTTGAGGATGTCGTCCCACTTCACCCACGCGCCGCTGTAGGCGGCTTCGCGGCCCATGATGGCTGTGAGCGTGCTGTCGGTGACGTTCTTGGTCTCGTTCAACTCGGTGTTGTTGAGGATGGCATTGATCAGGTCAACATGCTCCTGCTTGAAGGGACTGGCGCCCTTGGCTTCGGACTTCCACTTGTCGCCGCCTTTAAGCTCGTAGCTGTTGGCGGGGTTCGAGGTGCCCTTGGTGCCGACGACGGCTTCGCTGATGCCCGGTGAACCGGAGCGTTTGATCTGGCCGCAGAAGCTGGCCATGCGCACGCCGTTGGGATACTCGAACTCGACGGCGAAGTTGTCCCAGATCTCGCCGCTCTTCGGCCCGCCGAAGCGCGGGTCGTCGAGGTTCTGGCGCGAACCCTGGCCCCATGCCTTGATGGGGTGGTCCTTCATGATCCAGTTGCAGACGTCAATGTTGTGGACGTGCTGCTCGCAGATGTGGTCGCCGCAAAGCCAGATGTAGTGATACCAGTTGCGGAGCTGCTTCTCCAACTCGGTGTCGCCATTGTCGCCTCGGTGCCAGATGGGGCCGGGGTTGACCCAGTAGGCGCGCAGGCTGACGATGTCACCGATGACGCCATCCTGGAGCCGCTTGATGGTGTCAATGTAAGAGGCTTGGTGCCGACGCTGCGTGCCAGCCGCGACCCTCAGACCCTTCTTGTTCGCGAGTTCACCGGCGGCATACATGATCCGGGCACCAGCGCCGTCCACGGCCGCGGGCTTTTCCATGAAGACGTGCTTGCCCGCCTCGATGGCGGCCTTGAACACCGGCGGCCGGAATCCGGGTGGCGTGGCGATGATGACATAGTTCACGCCGGGCTGTTGGATCGCCTTCACAAAGCTGTCGAAGCCGCTGAAGCACTTGTTCTCGGGGACGCCGAAGTTCTTCATGGCGCCCTTGGCTTTCTCCTCGAAGGCGTCCGCTGCGGCGACGATCTTGCCTTCGACGCCGACGACTTTGCAGGCGTCGAGGAAGTTCTTGCCC
>DYDC01000233.1 GCA_020718125.1 Methylacidiphilum sp.
GAGGCGCCCTCAACTCATTCAGCTTGTTCGCCACGGCGAGCAAGTCATTGAGCGTCGGCGGGGCGCTGAAGCCGGTTGTGTCGAGCGGTTGAACGGTGTTGCTGTTGACGCTGGTGCCGCCGAAGGTGAAGCTGAGGTCGGCGGCGCTGACTTCGCCTTGCGGGCAGGGCTTTTTTCTTGTGGCGCGCGGCGGAGGTCGCATAGGCTGCGCGCCGTATTCGAGCCAGCCAGAAAGGACACATCATGAGCGCCGCTTCGCATTCTTCGATCACTCCTCAGCCGCTCAACCGCCGCCAGTTCGTGCAGGGCACCGCCGCCGCGCTGGCTGCCATCGCGTCCAACCCGCGCCTTGTCCACTCCGCCGACGCCAACAGCAAGATCACGCTCGGCTGGATGGGCTGCGGCGGACGCGGCACGTGGATCGCCGACCTGTTCCAGCAACACGGCGGCTACCAGATCGTGGCGTGCGCGGACTACTTCCAAGACCGCGTGGACGCCTTCGGCGAGAAGCTCAAGGTTGATCCGTCGCAGCGCTACACCGGCCTGATGGGCTACAAGCGTTTGCTGGAAGGCAAGTGCGATGCCGTGGTCATCGAGTCGCCGCCGTATTTCCATCCCGAACAGACTGCCGCGGGAGTCGAGGCTGGCAAACACGTCTATGTCGCCAAACCGATCGCGGTGGACGTGCCGGGCTGCCAGTCCATTGCCGAGAGCGGCAAGAAGGCCACCGCGAAGAAGCTGGCGTTCCTCGTGGACTTCCAGACGCGCTCGACCGAGTTCTACAAGGAAGCCATCAAACGCGTCCACGCAGGCGGCATCGGCAAGATCACGTTCGGCGAGGCGCGCTATCACTGCGGCGCGCTGGGGCTGAAGGGACCGGCGGACAACTCCCCGGCGGGCCGGCTCCGGAACTGGGCGTTCGACATCGCGCTCTCCGGCGACATCATCACCGAGCAGAACATCCACTCCATTGACGTGATGAACTGGATCATGCAGACGCCGCCGTTGAGCGTCACCGGCTCGGGCGGGCGCAAGGGCCGCGTCCACGTCGGCGATTGCTGGGACCACTTCGCGCTGGTGTTCCAGTATCCGGACAATGTGGGGATCATCTTCAGTTCCAAGCAATACGACGACGGCGGCTCCGATGTGGGCGTCTGCGTGGACATCTTCGGCAGCGCGGGCCGCATCAGCACCAAATACGGCGGCAACGTATTCCTCATCGCCAAGGAGAAGGAAAGCTATCCCGGCGGCAAGACCGGCTCGATCTACAAGGACGGCACGGTCAACAACATCGCCGCGTTCCACAAGCAGATCACGGCGGGCGATTGCAGCAACACCACCGTCGCCCCCAGCGTCCAGAGCAATCTCATCACCGTCATGGGCCGCACCGCCGCCTACGAGCGCCGGCCCGTGACGTGGAGGGAGATCATCAGGTCCGCCAAGCGGATGAAGCCGCAGTTCGAAGGCTTGAAGGCCTGAGCGCGGATCACTTGGTTGCCGGGCCGGTCCAGCGGAAGACCTGCTGCGCCTCATTGAGGCCCTTGAGGAGAAAGCTGCCGAGCCGTTCGGTTTGTTGGCGGTGGCCATCGTCAAGTTGCCGCCAGAACCGCTCGGTCATCACCGTCAGTTGGCGCGCGCCAGGCTGCTCGATGGCGTCTGCCAGAGATGACTCGGCGTGGCGCAGTTTCTCCAGCGCAAACACCACGTGAAGGTCCTTGCCGATGCGGTCCCCGGCGGCTGTGAGGCTTGCCGAACCCCAGTGCAACGCGATGGAGAGTCGGGCACTCAAGGAGGCCCACACCGGGGTTTCAGGCCACACGTGAAGCGCCGCTTCAAACGCGGCTCTCGCACTCCCGAAGCAGGCCAGGAAACCGTCGCCGGTGCACTTCAGGAACGGCTCCTCCTCGGCGTGCAGGCCCTGTTCCAGCGAGCGGCCGAGCGCCGCCACAAGAAAGCGCAAAATGCGCAAGGATCAGGCGAAGAAGCCCGCCCCAACACTCCACAACTCCACCATTCCAATTTCTGTCGTCCTTCGCCCGCCTCAACGCTCCGGCCCCGCCGTCACGCGGAAGCATCGTCGTCACACGATGAGGTCAGTCGGATGAAAGACCCGCAGTCCACTAACCGCGTCAAAGTTCGTATCGGCCGTCGCGATGTCATGAGTGCCCAGCCGCTGACAAACAGCCAGATTCAGCGAGTCGTTCGTCAGCAATCCCCACCGCTGTTGCAGCGCCAGGCTGAGAACCACGTCCGTGGGCAGGATGGGCTTGATCTCGAGGCCGCTGTTGCAGAGCGCGAGCGTCTTCGTCGCGTAATCCGTCAGTTGGCGCACCCGGTCGGGCTTCGCTGCGAGGTTCCGGGCTGGATTGCCACCACTCACGAGCTTCTTCGCCTGCGCCTCAAGGACCATCAGGCGATGACACACCCCGGCCAGCGTGATCGTGGAAACCATCCCGTGAACCTGCCCCGAAGCCGCCCGTCGCAACAACCGGACCGCCTGCGCCGACTTCTGTTGCTCGGCGTAGATGAAGATGTTCGCGTCCAGGAACACCGTCGTCCCCGCGGCGATGTCGTCCAAGTTCATCGCTCGTAGAAGTCCGCGCCCAGCGCCCGTTGCAGATGACGTTTGCTGGCCGGAATGCTCGGTTTCAAGAACTGCTCCATCGCCTCCAGGCGTTCCTCCTGTCCCTTCCGCAAGTAACCGACCAGAGCATCCTGAACCAGCTTGCCCACGGGCCGGCGCTCCCGTTTGGCCAGCCCTTGGAGCTTCGCCAAAACCGATTCGTCCACTTCCTCAATTGTCACCGTCTTCATAGCGTGTTTACCCTATGCCCCTCTCCCGCCGTCCTCAAGGTCTTTCTGCCCACCCAACACCCCCCCATAACTCCACCACTCCAAAACTCCATTACTCCATCACTCCGCCGCTCCGCCGCCTCCGCCCGCCTCATCGCTCCGGCCCCACCGCCACACGGAAGCCGACGGTAACACACGCTGAAACATGGCCGTTTTGGTCTCGGGATGCACAACGTGCGGCGGCGTGGTAGTGGCAAAACGCGCCGCCTCGCACCACACGCGACCCGGGAATCCCTCCTTTGTAAGGCTCATCGTGTGCCTCAGCCGGGTCATACTCATCCAAACACCATTCCTCCACGTTGCCGATCATGTCCGCCAAGCCAAACTTGTTCCTCCCGCGCACGCCGAAGTGATCCACCGGCGAGACGAACTCAAAACCATCCTGCTTGCCATACCAGTTCACTCGCCCCTCGCCGCCTTCCGTCGTGTCGCCCCACCAGAACTTTGTCTGTTTGCCGGCTCGGCACGCATATTCCCACTCCGCCTCCGTCGGCAGCCGCACCCTGTAACCCGCTGCCAATCGTCCCGCCTTTTGCTCCCGGTCGTTCAACCACTCACAAAAAGCCACCGCATCGCGCCAACTGACGCAACTCACCGGGTGATTGTCCTTCAGCTTGAATACGAACGCCGGTTCTTGCCAACTGACGCCATCCTTTTCGACGAACGTCTGCTTCCCTGAGTCATACACCTTCGCCTTCCCTTTCTTCTCCGCATTGGTCTGGTAGCCCGTCATGGCGATGAACTGCTTCCACTGGCCGACCGTCACTTCAGTTTTACCGAGCCAGAAACCTTGCTTGATCGCCGTCTTCCGTGGCTGCCCGCCTTCGCGCTTCACGGATTGCGTCGAGTATCCCTTCTGCACAGCCCACGCGCGTTCCTCCAGCGTGCTGCCGAGGAGGAACTCGCCTGGCGGGATGTAGAGCAACTCCAGGCCGGTGGTGGTCATCAACGGCTGGCCGGGTTGGGCGGGGGCGGCGGGTTTGAATGTGGGAGGGGCCTCGGCGCCCCGACTCTGCGCCGTGGGTGCTGCGATTGCCGGAAGTCGGGGCGCTGAGGCCCCTCCCACATTCACAGCCGCCACCGGCTTGATCTTCAATCGCATCCAGACCATTGAGGTCTGCTCGTTGTTGAGCTTCTGCAACGTCGGCAGCGTCGCCAGCACGTCCTTGTCGCGCTCCGGCTGCCAGTCGCAACGCAGTTCACGCAGCGGCATTCCATTCAGTGGCGAGAGGTCGGTCACTTTCGTCTTGTCGCACCAGAGGATCGTCAGCGGCATTCCGGCCAGCGGTGAGAGATCGCTGACGGGCGCGTTTCCGGGCCGTGCCGCCGATGGTGAGGCTCTGGAGGTGCGGCAGCGCCTTGAGCGGCGAGATGTCGCTGACTTCGGCGGTGGAGAAGGTCAGTTCGGTGACGTTGCCGTTCTCGATCTTGTGGGTTTGTTTGCCGTCGAACTTGGGGTTGAGCAGCAGCAGCTTGTCCATGACGCGCGAGACATGGTCTTCAGGGGCGATGGAGGCGACAGCGGCGAGGAAGGCGGAGTCAACGGCGATTGCGGAATGCGGAGTGCGGAATCGGCTGGGAGCGCGGGCATCTTGCCCGCCTTTGGAGCTTCAGCAACGGCCGCTTGTTTCTTCTCAGGCGGTTTTGGAGTCGGGGCTTCTGCGTTCGGAGTCCCGGCTTCAGAGACTGTGTGAAAAACGCGCCGATCGTTGGTTAGCTCCGTAGGAGCGTCATGTTTATAGCAAGCGGCATCGAGACAACGCCAAGCTCCGTAGGAGCGGCACGTGGCTGTCGCGGAGGCCATTTGCAATGCACGTGTCGCTCCTACGGAGCTTTCACGCTCGCGGGAA
>DYDC01000234.1 GCA_020718125.1 Methylacidiphilum sp.
CAGTTCGAAGCCGCCCTCAAATCGACTCTTGACTCTCAACAACAAGTCGCCTAAACAACCAATGCACCACCGCTAGTTTCGACTATCGGCGGGACATATCGGAGAAACCCAACATGACCCTGATCTCTCGCCGTGATTTCCTGAAAACATCCCTCGCCACCACCGCGACGTTGAGCCTGCCCTGGACCTGGGCGCGCGCAGCCGGCGCCAACGAGATCATCCGCGTCGGCGTGATCGGCTTCGGCGGGCGCGGACGCGAGCACATCAGCGCGCTGCGGAAGATCGAGGGCGTGAAGATCGTCGCGCTCTGCGACGTGGATGACAACATCCTGGCCAAGGGCGTCGCCGAGTTCGAGAAACGCGGTGAGAAGGTGACGAGCTGCAAGGATCCGCGAAAGCTGCTGGAGAACAAGAATGTTGACGTTGTCACGACCGCCACGCCAAACCACTGGCATTCGCTGCTGGCCATTTGGGCCTGCCAGACGGGCAAGGACATTTATGTGGAAAAGCCCGCCTCGCACTGCATCTGGGAAGGCCGCCAAGTGGTGAAGGCCGCCGCGAAATACAGCCGCATCGTGCAGGTCGGCAGCCAGAGCCGTTCCAGCCAGGGCATCCGCCAGGCGGTCGCGTTCATCCACAAGGGCGGCCTCGGCAAAATCAAACTGGCCCGCAGCCTCTGCTACAAGCGGCGCAAGAGCATCGGCAAGGCCGAGGGCACGCAAGCCATCCCGGCGGGTCTTGACTACGACCTCTGGAGCGGTCCTGCCCGGTTGGTGCCGCCGCGCCGCAACGGCAAGTTCGGCCCCGTTCATTATGATTGGCACTGGATCTGGCTCTACGGCAATGGCGACCTCGGCAACCAGGGCGTGCATCAGGTGGACATCTGCCGCTGGTTCCTCGGCGAGAAGACGATGGCGCCCCGGATGATGTCCATCGGCGGCCGGCTCGGCTACGAGGACGACGGCGAGACGCCGAACACGCAGATCGCGTTCTTCGACTACGCGGCCGCGCCGATGATCTCCGAAGTGCGCGGCCTGGCGAGCAAGGCCGACAGCGAGGAGATGGACAAATACTGGCCGCTGAAGTTCACCCCGCCGCCGAAGAAGGAAGAGCCGAAGAAGAGCGAGAAGGGCGCGACGGACATGCGCACGGTCCGGGGCGGCCGCACGGCCGGCGACCCGCGCAGTTCCATCGGCGTGGTCATTCACTGCGAGAACGGTTTCGTCAGCATCCCGAACTACACCCAGGCGGACATCTTCGACAACGACGGCAAGGAGATCCCGGAATACAAGGGCAAGTTCAAGGGCGCCGACGACCACTTCGCGAACTTCATCAAGGCCGTCCGCAGCCGCAAGACCAGCGACCTCAACGCCCCGATCATCGAGGGGCACCTGAGCGCCGGCCTGTGCCATCAGGCCAACATCGCCTACCGCGTCGGCAAGAAGACTTCGCCGGACGCGATTCGCGAGCAGATCGAGGACAACAAAGTGGTGTCCGAAGCCTTCGGCCGCATGTGCGAGCACCTCGCCGCCAACGGTGTGGACCTGGCCAAGACGCCGGTGGCGATCAGCCCGCGCCTGAAGTTCGACACGAAGAAGGAGCAGTTCGTGGACAACGCCGCCGCGAACGCTTTGGTGAAGAACAAGTATCGCGCGCCGTTCGTCGTGCCGGACAAGGTGTGAGTGGAGCCTCGTGGTGGGTTCCAGCCTCACCGCAAAGCCTGAAGCTTCCGCGGGCCGCAAGGGCGCCTTCGAAGGCGTGACGCTCTACCACTGGCTCGTGCTGGCCATCGCCACGGCGGGGTGGTTGTTCGATTGTTTCGGCCAGCGCATCTTCGTCCTCGCGCGCGAGTCGGCATTGCGGGAGTTGCTCGGCAGCGGCGCGGCGGACGCGCTCGTCAAGAACTGGGCCGCCAGTGCCACGACGTGGTTCATGGTCGGCTGGGCCACGGGCGGCATCATCTTCGGCACGCTCAGCGACCGCTGGGGGCGGGTCAAGGCAATGATCCTCACGCTGCTTCTCTACAGCGGCTTCTCCGGGTTGTCGGGAATCGCGAGGACGGGCAACGAGTTCCTCGCTTACCGGTTCCTCGCGGGCTTGGGCGTGGGCGGGATGTTTGGCGCGGCGACGACGCTGGTGGCGGAGAGCATGCCCGGCGGGTTTCGTGTGCTGGCCTTGGGCCTCATGCAGACGCTCGCGGCATTCGGCAACATCGGGGCGTCGTTGCTCAGCCGCTGGATCCAGCCGGGCCAGCAGGATTTTCTGTGGGGCCATGCCGGATGGCGCGTCATCTTCTTCGTGGGCGCGCTGCCAGCCATTCTCGCGGCGCCCATCGCGCTCGTCCTGCGTGAGCCGGAGCCGTGGCGCGAAGCAAAGCGCAAGGCGCAAGCGAGCGGCAATCCCTCCAAGCACATCGGATCCATCCCGGACCTGTTCCGGCATCCAACGTGGCGGCGGCACACGTTTGTGGGGATCGGCCTCGGCTTGGCGGGCATGGCGGGCCTGTGGGGCATCGGATTCTTCTCGCCGGAACTGATCTCCACCGCGCTCAAGGGCGAGTCGCAGCACGTGATAGATGTCGTCCGCGCCTACGGGACGGCGATCCAGGACGCCGGCGCGTTTCTCGGGATGCTCACGTTCACGCTCGTGGCCAACTACGTGGGGCGGCGCGTGGCGTTCCTCGGCGCGTTCACGCTCTGCCTCGCGACGACGATCTTCGTCTTCAACAACCTGCGCACCGGCAGCGACGCCTACTGGATGCTGCCGCTGATGGGCTTCGCACAGTTGTCGGTCTTCGGCGGCTACTCGATCTACTTCCCGGAACTGTTCCCGACACGGCTGCGCGGCACGGGCATCGGCTTCTGCTACAACACGGTCCGCTATCTCGCTGCCGGGTTCCCACCGATGCTCATGGCTCTCAATGGCCTGTTGATCCAGCGGGGTGTGAACGAGCCGTTCCGCAAAGCGGCGACCATTCTGAGCTTTGTTTTCGTGCTGGGTTTGGTGGCGCTCATCTGGGCGCCGGAGACCAAAGGCAGGCCGTTGCCGGAAGACGAGCCTCATCCGGCCCGATGAGTTCAAAGGGCCGCGCCCAATCGTCCGGTTTCGCTTGCGGGCGGGCGCTTCTTCGCTAACCTCTCCCGCCCATGGATACACCGCTCTGGGTCTGGATCGCGTTCAATGCCGGCGTGCTGCTGCTGCTCGCGCTGGATCTCGGTGTATTTCATCGCAGCGCGCACGCGGTGTCGTTGAAGGAGGCGGCCATCTGGACGGCGGTGTGGGTGGCGCTGTCGCTGGCGTTCGCGGGTTGGGTCTGGCGGGACAAGGGCCATGCCAAGGCGCTGGAGTTCTTCACGGGCTACGTCATCGAATATGCGCTGAGCGTGGACAACATCTTCGTGTTCGTGATGCTCTTCTCCTACTTCGCGGTGCCGGCGGCGTATCAGCATCGCGTCCTGTTCTGGGGCATCCTCGCGGCGCTGGTCATGCGCGGGGCCATGATCGGCGTCGGCGTGGCGCTCATCCAGAAGTTCGACTGGATCATGCATGTGTTCGGGGCGTTCCTCATCTACACGGGCGTGAAGATGTTCTTCCACAAGGGCGCGGAGATGGACCCGGGGCACAACCCGATGGTGAAGCTGTGCCGGCGGTTGTTCGCGATGACGCCGAACTATGAAGGGCAGAAGTTTTTCGTGCGGCAGGGCGGGCGGCTGCTGGCGACACCGCTGTTCCTGGTGTTCGTGGTGGTCAACGTGACCGATCTGGTGTTCGCGACCGATTCGATCCCGGCCATCTTCGCCATCACCACCGACCCGTTTATCGTGTTCACATCGAACATCTGCGCCATCATGGGGCTGCGGTCGCTGTATTTCCTGCTGGCCGGCGTCGCGAACATCTTCGTGTATCTCCAGGAGGGCATCGCGGTGGTGCTGGGCTTCGTCGGCGTGAAGATGATGATCGTGAAGTGGGTCCACGTGCCAACACTGCTGTCGCTGGGCATCATCGCAGCGGTGTTCGGCGTGGCGGTGGTGGCGTCGCTGATGGCCAGGCAGCCCAAAGGCGATGCCGGAGCCGGCGCGACACCGCGTTGATTGCTTTAGCTGCTGATGGGGAACGTCCGCTGTCGGGGCGACGATTCGGCACGCACGATGATTACGGCAACTCCTCGATCGCGATGTCCTTATAGCACGCCTCGCTGGGCGGGCCGCCGTGGATTTGCAGGCCGATGATGCTGTGCTGCGGGATCACGTCGTCTGGCTCGGTGTAGTCCACCGTTTGCATGCCGTTGACTGAAGGCCGGATGCGCCTGCCTCCGCAACGGATGACGTATTAGTTCCAGTCGTCGCGCTTGAGCGCCTTGTTCAACTCGTTCATGTCGGACGTGGCCAGCATCTTCTTCCGGCGCGACTCGTCGTAGAGGCATCCCCACCACGCCGGGTCGGCCATGTCAGCTTGGTAGCCGATGACCTCGTTGTGGTTCGGGATGCGCGCGGAGCGGAACTGTATGCCGGCGTTGGCGCCGCAGCCAAGCAGCTTGAATTTCAGCCGCGGCACAAAGTTCGTGTATTTGCGCGTCGTGCAGAGGAACTCGTTGCGCGGCACCTTCGCCTTCAGCGAGCCGCCGACGATGGCGCCGTCCTCGATGTGGAACGTCTTTTTCGTGTCACCTTCCCA
>DYDC01000235.1 GCA_020718125.1 Methylacidiphilum sp.
GACACAACAGCAAAGTGAGCGGTGGCTTCGGAGCGGGCGCAACTTGACACACGCACCACGATCAAGTCCCGGAGGGACGGACGAGAATAGCCCGGCACTTTAGCGCCGGGAACGCCGCCCGTGATGGCAGAGTCCCGTAGGGACGACAGAAGGCCGCGTTGCACGAGTTGGATTCTGCCGCCCCTGACGGGGCTTGTTCCTTGTTGCCAGCCTACCCAGCGTTGAAACGCCGGGCTATTCTCGACCGTCCCTTTCGGGACTTGGCGCGGGTGTCAAGTTGCGCCCTCGGATTTCTATGAGTCGTCGTCGGGCTTGACCTGCTGGCGCAAAAGCCTTAACAAGTGCGAGGTTTTTTTTGCCGGGCGCGGGCCGTGCAGGTTCCGGTTGCGAGACTAGAACACCGTTTTCAAGGAGCCAGTGATGAACACAGTCGTCCGATGGTTGACATTCACCCTATGCGCTGTCAGCGCCATTGCGGCCGAGGAGGCGGCGCTGGCGCAGTTGAAGTCGTTTTCCTGTTTTGAGGACGTGAGTTGGTCCGCGTTGAAGGGCGGGGAAGTCCAGACGCAGCGCGGCTCGCTGATGAAGTTCCGGCGCGGGATGATGGGCGAGAGCTGCTACATCGTGAAGGCGACGCCGGCCGCTGTGGCCCACGCCCTCCAGACCTTCGACCCGTCGGGCGAGGACTCCAGCGTTCATTTCCACAGCTCAATCCACAATCCGATCCAGGACAGCGATCTGGCCAAGCTGAACCTGGAGTCGTCGCGGTATGGCGTGAAGCGGTTTGTCAGCAAGACGATGGCGGTCGTGCCGGAACAGAACGATTTCTTCATCAGCAAGGCCGAGGCGGCGCAGATCCAGAAGACCGTGAAGGCCGCCGGCAACCCGTGCAAACCCGCCGAGGCGGCCCGCCGGGCCTGGCTGGAGGTGCTGAAGGCCCGCGCCACGGAGTTCGACCAGACCGGGCTGGCGAAGCTGTCGGTCTATGAGACGGGCGGTTCCACGGTGGATCCTGTCGCCGACACGAAGAGCCTGTTTGCCGAACTGCCCGGGATTTCCAGCGAGTTCGAGCCGTTGCTGGCGGAGACCGGGCTGGAGGGGGCCTCGACGTTCCGCAAGGAAATCGCCGGCCATCTTTACAGCGAGGTGATCAACTACGACATCCAGGCCACGCTGGAGTTGGGCGCGATCTTCACGCGGAAACTGCCGGATGGCCGCATCCAGATCCTCGACGCCATCTATTTTTCGAGCGGCATCTTTTATATCTCCATGTGCCTGTATGAATTGTGGCCGGTGCAGGTGGACGGCAAGCCGGCGACGCTGGTGTGGCGCGGCGACCTGCTCTCGACGCCGACGCTGGAGGTCACCCGCGGCGTGGAGCGCATCGCCTACGGCAAGGTGATGATGGTCGAGGTCCGCAAATCCATCGAATCCTTCCGCAAGCGGCTGGCCAAGGCTCAGAAATGAATTGATGCGGCCGCCCGGCTGCTGTAGGAACTACGGCTAAACCTATGAACTCCCGGCTGTTGTTGACCCTTCCGCATGTCCCGCGCATCGCCTTCGCGCTGGTTGTCGCCGCGCTTGCATTGTTGTTTGGCGGACCGAGCCTCCTCGCAGCGGACGGCAAGGCCCGTTTTGTTCATGTCCCCGAGAAGGTGGAGGAAGCTGGCGCCGAGGTGTCTTTTGAGAACAAGGGCCAGTATTCGGTGACTTCGGGCAGCCGGACGAAATCCGGGAGCCACGGCGGAAGCCTCAGTGAGCAGCACGGCAGCATTGAATCCATCGCGTCCATCCATCTGGACGACGACATCCTGCTTCGCGTTGGCGCGGCTGGGGAACGTTACTCGTTCGGCCTGACTGGCGAACTGGCGCTACCGGAGGAACTGCAGTCCGCCAATCTGGTCATTGGCGCGGACATTGACATCGCCGAGCAATGGATGATGCGGCTGGAGATCCACCCCGGCGTTTATAGCGACCGGTGGCAGGCCAGCTTCAGGGACCTCAACTGCCCGCTGATCATCGGCTTCTCGTGGCTGCCGGACAAGGACCTGCAATGGTTCTTCGGCCTCTACGCGAATGCGCGCGCCGACTGCCCCATCATGCCTGGGCTGGGCTTGCGCTGGAAGTTCGCCGACCGCTGGACGTTGATGGCGCTGCCGCCCAACCCGCGGGTCGAGTTCGACCTCACCGAAAACCTTGCCCTCTTCTGCGGCGCCGACCTCCACTACGGCGCCTACCACGTCAACGACGTGCACGGCCTGATCCACAGCAAAAATCTCGACAACAGCTTCGTGGACTACACCGAGATGCGCGGCGGCGTCGGCCTGAAGTGGAAGGTGGGGCGCAGTGTCGAGCTGTTGCTGCAGGGCGGTTCGATGGTGTATCGCGAGTTTGATTTCCACAAGCGAGACACCACCTTCCGCAGCAAACCGTCGCTCTACGGCGAGTTTGGCATCGTCGCCAACTTCTAAAGCCCCGCGAGGGCGCGCTGCGGGAAACACAAACAACCTGCCGTCGGAATCCGTGGCAGTCACAGAGGCAATGAGCCGTCGCCCTATCTTCTTGTCCCGCTTCCGAGCCGTCCCGCTTGCCGCCGCGTTTCTGGCATTCGTCATCGCCAGCCTCCTTCCGGCGAACGGCACGACAGCGTCAGCCGCAGACTCCGGCGCGCAGGCTCCGGCCGCGACCGTATCGGCGGCGAAAAGCCCCGGCCCGCTCAACGAGTGGCTGCGAAAGCAATCCGAGGTGATGCGTGTCTGGGACATCGGCGGCGAGTTCCGGCTGCGCTATGCGGTTTCCGAAGGCGCCGTGCCGGCCGCCGGCTGCATGACCGAGGTGTCGGCGGGCGCCCGGCCGTTGACGCTGCCGGTCAACCCGAACACCGACTTCATCGCCCACGGCCGGCCGAACAACAACGACGAGCTGCTTTTGCGCGAAAAGTTCCACGTCGGCTACACGCCTGTCTCGTGGTTCACCGTCTATGGCGAATTCCGCGACAGTTCCGAAAGCTGGGACCGGCGTCATCCCTCGCCGGACGAAGACACGTGCGATCTCCGACAAGCCCATGTCGCTTTCGGCGACCCGGATCTGTTTCCCCTCATGGCGAAGTTCGGACGGCAGCAACTGAACTACGGCGACCTGCGGTTCGTTGCCGACTCTCGCTGGGGCAACAACGGCCGCACGTTTGACGCCGCCAAGCTGCGCTGGGTCACTGAAGCGTTCTGGGTGGATGCGTTCTGCGGCCGCATGGTCGCGCCCCGGCAAGACCACTTCAACGTCTCCAACGACTACGATTGGTTCTCCGGCATCTACGCATCGAGCCGGGCGCTGCTGCCGTGGCAGGAAACGCAGCTCTACTTCCTCGCCCGCAACGCCACCTCCAACGCAGTCAGCGCCGTGGACACCAACGTCCCCGGCACGCCCGCCACCGCCCGCGACATCTACACAACCGGCCTGCGCTTCAAGTCGCTGCCCGGCCAGCTCGACGGCTGGGATTACACCGTCGAAGCCGCCGGCCAGTTCGGCAGCATCTACAACGCGACGCTGAGGAAGCGGCTCGACCAGCAAGCCTACGCGGTCTTCGGCAGCGGCGGCTACACATGGACCAATGTCTGGGCAACCCCGCGGCTCGGCGTCGGCTACGAGGGCGGCTCCGGCGACAGCAACTCCACCGACGGCAGGAACGAGACCTTCGAAAACCTTTTCGGTTCAAGCCACGGCTTCTACGGCGTGATGGACCTGTTCTGCCAGCGCAACATGCACATCCCCCGCGTCTCTGCCTCGCTGAGACCGCTGAAAGGCCTGTCACTGGCCGCCGACTGCCTGTGGTTCGTGCTGGCCGACACGCACGATTCCCTCTATCCCGAATCGGGCGGCGGCCGAAACCAAAACGGCTACGGCATCCATCCGTCGTTCGACTCGTTCGTGGGAACGGAAGTGGACCTCCTCGCCGCCTACACCTTCAAAACCTGGCTCAAACTGGAGGCGGGCTACGGCCACTTCTTCGTCGGCGACTATATCGAGCAATCCGTGAAAAGCGTCGCCGCCAACCGCGGCGCCACGGACGCCGACTGGTGCTACGTCCAGACCACCATCAGCTTCTGATCTCGCCGCTGCAAACGAAGCGAGGCGCATCCTTCGCAGTTCGCCCGGCAAAATCTCCGTGACCCCTTCGCCTCCCGGCGACAATCTCCCGCCATGCCGCTCTCTTGGAATCGCGCGCGCGACCGGCTATTGCAACACTTGTTGCCTGAGTTGATCGCGTCGTAAGCTCCGCCCTTCGTGTGCCACACGAGGAGAACAACATGGCTTACAAGCGAGTGACCGAGGAAGAATGTTGGTTGATTTACCGTTGGCAGCAAGAAGGCGCAGGCGTGAGGGAGGTGGCGCGGCGGAACTCCAGC
This sequence comes from Methylacidiphilum sp., assembly GCA_020718125.1. Lineage (GTDB taxonomy): Bacteria > Verrucomicrobiota > Verrucomicrobiia > CAIQCK01 > CAIQCK01 > JACRKA01. The sequence continues at coordinate 4,404 of DYDC01000235.1, forward strand.
GGATCGACGCGTATCTGAACGACCGGCCTCGCCGGTGTTTGGGCTGGCTGACGCCGCGGGAGAAGATGACTGCCTTCCTGGGTTGTGCCCCGTGATGAGCGTGGCGACGCAAACACTTTACAGCGTGAGGCGCGGGTCTTGCCTTGCCCCTGCGGGGCACCCCTGCGTGGACGGCAAG
>DYDC01000236.1 GCA_020718125.1 Methylacidiphilum sp.
TGATTGCCGAGCGCAGCGAGGTTACCCTTGGGGCGGCTGCTCCTGACTGAAAATGAAACGCTCAATCATCATTCTGTTATCGTGGCTGGCGTGTGGGGTGTGCGCGTGGCCGCTCGATGCGGACGTTTCCGGCGTGATCACGATCTCTGTTTCCCCCGCCCAGCCGTCCAATCCTTACATAGTCGAGGTGATCCAACGCGCGGGGTATTTCCACGATCAACAACCACCGGGCCAGACGGGCTGCGGCCGCGTGCTGGTGCTCGCCGGCGAGCACAAGCTGAGCAACGACCAGCGCAACAAGCTGACTGCGTTCGTGGAGAACGGCGGCGCCCTGATATCGCTGGGCGGGCTGCACGGGATGCCGAAACTGTTCGGCGCGGAGCCGATACCGTCGGGCACCGACAAGCACTGGGGCGCGAGCGGCGTCCTGCAGCTCGGTGAAGGCTATCTCGATGTGCGGCAGACGCGGCATCCGGTGTTCGCCGGCCTGAAAAGTTCGCTGCATTTCTTCGGCGGGCTGGCTGTGCGGGCGTCGGAAGCCGGGGCCGCCGGCGACGTGCGGGATCGTCATGGCCGGGCGAAGAACCTGCCGGTCCTGTTGGAGCGGCGGGTCGGTCGCGGGATCGCGCTGGTGATTGCGCCGGACCTGCTCAACAGCATCGTTCACATCCAGCAGGGCAACGCCGTGCTGCGGGACGGCACCCCGGCGTTTGACGGGACCATGCCGATCGCCGAAGGTCTTTTGAAGACCGACGACGGTCAGGTGCTCGACTACGATTTCGATCGCGTGGCGCTGGCCAAGGGCGAGGCGCCGGTTTTCCTGCATCCAGTGGCGGATGAGTTGCGGCTGATCATCCTGCGCACGATCCAATACGCCGCGCGGGTGGTAGGCCAGCCGCTCGCGCAAATCGCTCCATGGCCGCGCGACTTGCCGGCTGTGGGGTGCATCAGTCACGACAGCGATGGCAACGAGCCGGAGCACGGTTGGGCAATGTTGGATCAGGTGAAGAAGGCCGGCATCCGCACCACGTGGTGCACGATGTTCCCGTGCGCCTACCCGCGCTCCCTCTACGATGCGGTGCGCGCCGCGGACTGCGAGATCGCGCTGCATTACGACGCGATGAAGAGCGATGCGGATCACCAGTGGGGCTTCGACAAACTGGTGAAGCAGTTCGAAGGTCTGGCCATGAACAGCGGCGTGAAGGACATCCTCTCGAACAAGAACCATTACACGCGATGGGAAGGGCGGCTGGATTTCTTCCGCTGGTGCGAAAAAGCCGGGTTGAAGGCCGACAGCACGATGGGGCCAAGCAAGCGGGGCGGGTGCGGTTTTCCACGCGGCACCTGCCAGCCGTGGCGGCCGTTGGACGATGAGGCCGCACCCCCTCGATTCCTGGACGTTTACGAAATCCCGCTGATTACACAGGACTTGAACATCCACCTGCCGTCGCGGTCTGCGCCCCAGTTGCTCGACCAGGCCGTTGCACACGGCGGGCTGGCGCATTTTCTGTTTCACCAGGCGCACATCTTGGAGCCGGGCATGGCCGACGCGATGCAGACGCTGGTCCAGGAGGGGCGCAAGCGCGGCATGGAATGGTGGACGCACGCGGAGGTTTGCCATTGGGAGACAGCGCGCCGCAGTGTGCGGCTGGTCGAGGCAACCACGGCCGGCGGGAAGCTGCGTGTCAAGTTGGCGGCTGAACGACCGCTGAAGGGCGTCACGCTGATCGTGCACGGGCCGGACGGCACACAACACCGGCATACACTCGACCTGCCACAGACGGGCGTGGCGGAGATCGGCCTGTAGCGCGCCACAATTCCCATGAAAAGGTCGGCGATTATGAAACCCCGCAAAACCTCCTTCGCGTTCTCAGCCTTTATTGCCGCCATCCACCTGCATGCCGCTTCGCCCGATCCACTTCTCGACTGGTCGGCGTGGGAGACACACCGCGACACGATCCAGCACCCGTGTGTCATGTTCAAACCCGCCGACATCGCCCGCGCGAAAAAGAACATCAGCCGCTACGCCTGGGCGAAGAGCTACGTCGCGAGCGCTGAAAAGAACGCCAAACGGTATCTCGACCGGCTCACGCCGGAGTTTCTCGCGGACATGATTCCGGAGACCACGCCGGGCGATCCGCTCTGGACGCCGTGCCCGTCGTGTCGCGCGCAGGGCAAGCCGGTCCATCCGCATGGCCTCTGGACGTGGACTCTCGACGACGCCGACCACATCAAGTGCAACATGTGCGGCACGGTCTTTCCGAACGATAAATATCCCGAAGACGTCCTGCTCCAGACGAAGTGGCGCAAGCCGCAGACGATCACGTTCTGCGGCGGCGACACGTTCGTCATCTTCGGCTACAAGACGGGCCGGCCAAGCTTCAGCGCCAACGTCCGCTCGCGAAAGGTGAAGTGGATTGCCGGCTGCTGCCGCGCGCTGGCCGAGGCGCACTTGCTCACGGGCAAACCCGAATACGCCCGCGCCTGCCGCGACATCCTGCTGCGGTTCGCGGAGTGCTATCCGGCGTGGCTCGTGCATGTCGGCTATGGCGAATATGCCGACATGGATCCGCGTATCGCCTCGCAGTTCATCAACAAGCTGCCCGAACCGGAGCTTTGCCCGCCGCCGAACAAGCCCGACCGCCGGCCGCACACCGGCTACTGGAGCGCGGGCCGCGCAGGCGGTGTCGGCACGGAATCGGGCTTCGTGCGGCAGGTGGTTGAAGCCTACGATTTCACCTGCGCCGCAAAGAATCCGGACGGCAAGCCGGTCTATGCCGGTGCCGACCGGCGCAAGATCGAGCGCGACCTGTTGCTGGAGAGCACGATTCTTCTCGTCTGCGACAAGGCCATCAACAACAAGTCCGTCGGCAACCGCACCGCCGCCGCGCTGGTCGGCATGTGCGTCGGTCATCCCGAACTCGTCCGGTTCGGCCTCGAAGGTTTCCACAAGACCGTGGACGGCTGGTTCCTGCCTGACGGCGCCACCTCCGAGTCGCCCGCCTACGGCACAGCGACGCTCGGCGGGATATGGGACCTCGCGCAGGCGTTCCGCGGCTACACCGATCCGCCCGGCTATCGAGACGCGAACGGCAAACGGATTGACGGACTGGATCTCTACCACGGCACGGCTTACGAGCGCGTGTGGGAGTGTTTTTTTCGTGGCTTGCAGGGCAACCTCTGCTACCCGCCCTACGCCAACTCGTTTCGCAAGTCGAGTCTCGGCGCGGACTATGTCGAGTTGATGGTCGGCAGCTACCCGGACCGGCCGCAGTATCTCGCACTGCTGAAGGAGACCTTGGGCGTCGGCCTTGGCAAGGCCGGAGGATCTGCGGGGGATGTTGCGCGGCGAGAACTGCTGAAGGAGATGCCAGGCTCCGGCCTTGCGCTCTACATTCGCGAGCCGGGCCTGGAACAGCGGAGCGCGCCGGTGCTATCGTTTCCTGACTGGTGTCCGCCGGAGTTGCGCATCGGCCACATGCGCACGGGCGCGGACGGTCGCGAGAGCTTGCTGACGCTCAGCGCGAGCCATTGGGGAGACCATCATCATCACGACAGCCTCAATCTCTATTACTGGAAGAAAGGCCGCGAATTGCTCTCCGACCTCGGCTATCTCTGGGACCATCCAGAGAAGCACATGACCGTGCGCACCGTCGCCCACAACACGGTGGTCATTGACGAAAAAGATCAGATCACGAAAGAGCGTGGCGGCGAGGTGATCTTCTTCAAGACCTCGGAGCACGTGAAAGCGATGGAGGCTGAGTCGCGCGCCTATCCGCAGGCAAAGCTCTATCGCCGCACGTCGGCAGTCATTGACCACGGCAACAGCCGCAACTATGTCGTGGACTTCTTCCGCGTCGAAGGCGGCCAACGGCAGGATTACGTTTATCACGCCTTCACGAACACGTGTGAGGTGTTCGATCTCAATCTCCGGGCCGCGCCCTCCGAGAAACTCCACGACTTCACGAACATCCGCGCCGCCGATGGCAAGGGCATCTGGCGCGTTGCGTGGAAGTGCGGCCCGAACATGACCTGCGTGATGTGGAACGTCGGCCAGCCGGGCGAGCGCGCGTTCGTCGCCGACGGCTGGGGCCAGCGCGATTGGAAGAACTCCGACATTGGCGCAACCCTCCCTTACATCGTGCGGCGTTGCCAAGGTGACGGCGTGAAGACGTTCATCTCGGTCTTCGAAGGCCACGAACGAAACGAGCCGTTCGTGCGCGGCGTGAAGCTGCTCGATCCGGATGGCGTGATTGTCGTCGAAACCGCCCTCGGCAGCGACTACGTAATGTCCATGCCCGACACCGGCACGCTCGCAGTCCGTGCGCCAAAGGAAAAGCGTATTGCCGGCCACTTTGCGGTCGCCGCAGTGCAAGACAACAACCTCGCGTGGATGTTCGTCGAGAAAGGCAAAGGAACTCCGCAGTCAAGATGACCAAGTCAAGACCGGGGACTTGGCAACAGTTGCGCCTAAAGAGAAGTTTGAAACGAGGTTCGTCCTCTCGTCACCCTCCGAGACTGGCCCACACTTCAACACCACCCGCGCGCGCGACCGGCTATTGCAACACCTGTTGCCTGAGTTGATCGCGTCGTAAGCTCCGCCCTTCGTGTGCCACACGAGGAGAACAACATGGCTTACAA
>DYDC01000237.1 GCA_020718125.1 Methylacidiphilum sp.
GAGGAAATCATGCGTCTCCACATCTACCACTCTACGCTCGATTGGTTGCGGCCCGATCAGTTCCGCGCGGGAGCGCAAGAAGCACTTGCCATCCTCGAAGGATTCCGCGCGGCCGGAGATATGCCAGATTCTTGGCGTCGCTTTCTCGCTGGCGAACAGATCGCATTGTAGCTACGAGGCCAAGTTCCCGCGGAGAGCGGCTGGCCGCGCGTGCTCCGGCGTTTCGCCGCCGAGGCGTGGCGTCGCGCGGACGCGGGCGAACTGGCGGATGAGGAGTTGTATCCGTGCGATGCCCAGTGGTCGTGACTTTACGACCGGATGCGTGGTCACGAGCCGGACGAAACCGAACGGCGCTTGGAACTCGCCGCCGCGTTCGGGGACTCCGGCAATGGCTGACGTTTTCAGCAAGGCCAAACGTTCCGCGGTCATGGCCCGCATTCGTGGCCGTGGAAACAAGGACACGGAGCTTGCGTTGATGGCCCTGTTTCGCCGGCACCATATCACCGGCTGGCGTCGCTCCCGGCCCGTCTTCGGCAAGCCGGACTTTGTCTTCCCGAACCACCGCGTTGCGGTCTTCGTGGACGGCTGTTTCTGGCACGGCTGCCCTCGACACGCGACAAAGCCCCGGAACAACGCGGCGTTCTGGCGGCGGAAGCTGGCTGCGAACAAGGCGCGGGACCGGCGGGTGACGCGGACGCTGCGGCGGCTGGGCTGGCGGGTGCTGCGAATTTGGGAGCACGAGCTGGCGAAGACCCCGCAGCGATGCGTTGAGAAAATCGCGAGGCTTCTGGCGCAGCGTTGGCGCGTCACTGTTTCTTGCTTTGCTCCATCGCGTAAGCCTCGGAAGGCCGCGGAGAAGCGCCGATGAGGTAGCCGCTGGTGCCGCCGGGCCGCAGTTCGCGCCGGTGGGCGCGCAGGAACGGTTCAATGCTCGGGCTGCCAGTCTCCTCCTCGCCTTCGATGAGGAAAACAATGTTCGGCAGCTTCGCGTCCGGGTCGCCCAGCGCCTGTCCGACGGCGGCGATGTGGGCAAAGACCTGGCCTTTGTTGTCCGCCGCGCCACGGGCGAAAAGTTTGCAGCCGCGGATCGTCGGCTCAAACGGCGGGCTGTGCCACAGTTCGATCGGATCAGCCGGCTGCACGTCGTAGTGGCCGTAGATGAGCACGGTGGGCGCGCCGGGCCGGCGCGGGCCGCGCGCGAGAACGACGGGATGGCCGGGCGTCGGGTGGAGCGCGGCGTCCAGCCCGATGGACCGCAGGTGCGCGGCGAGCCATCGGGCGCAGCCAGCGACGTCGCGGCGATGGGCGGGATCGGCGGAGATGCTCGGCCAGCGGAGGAAGTCGCAGAGTTGGGCGACGACGCGGCACAGCGAATGATCCAGTTTCATGGGAGGGAGAGGGGCCGCAACGGGCGGCCGGCCCGGCGCGCGTTCGCTAACGCCACCGTTTGCGGTCGCTGAGGATCAACATGTGCACGCCGCCGGTGAGCGAGTTCAGTTCGATGGGGCTTTTGAGACGCCAGTCCAGCGGATGTTTGTCGGCGCCGACGAAGAGCCGGCCGTGCAACAACGGGAATTCGTCCGGGAACTTCAAGAAGCCGAGGATATCAGCCCACGGCCCCCATTCGCCGGAGAGGACCTCGGTCAGCAGCCGGCTGTTGAGCGTGGTTGGCGTCAACATGAACATGGCCACGTGCTGGCGCATGTCGTTGAAGGTGAAGAATTCCTGGGTGAAGTAGGGGATCCACAGGCAGGGCCGGTTGCCATACCACGCCACCGCCCACGGTTGGTCGCCCACAATGATCTCATTCGGTTCCACGTAACTGGCGACCTGCGACACGAGTGGCGGGTGATACGGCGGATATGCCATCCGCGTCGCCGCCGGCCCCATCAGGCGCAACAGCAACGGCAGCGCGACCGCCAGGACCAGCGCCGCAACGATGACAGCGCGAACGCTCTTGAAAACGACGCGCAAGCCGTCGAGGTAAACGTAGAACACCGCCGCAGAGAACACCGCCACCAACGGGACCAGCAACACCAGCAGGTTGTCGGCCTGCGCGACGGTTTTTTCCGGGCGGGGTTCGAAGCCGACAAAACACCAGACCATGAACAAAAGCACCCAACTCGCGGTCGCGAGCCACTTGAAGCGATTCACCACCGGACGGCGGAACTTGTAGAACAACCCCGCCACGAAGAGGCAAAGCACGACGCTGTAACTCGCGGTCCACGGCTCGGCCCAGAGGGTCGAGGCGTTCGCAATCGCCTTCGCCCAGACGACCTTCATGCTGACAAGCGCAGGCGTGGGATCCAGCAGGCGCTGAAGTGTCCCGCCCGGTGTGATCGCCGTATGCTCGTTCGTGGCGTAGCCGGCCAGGCCCAGGCATTTGCCAGACAACAAATAGTTCCTCACCAGCCACGGGCCGCTCACGACGAGGAACACCCCGCCCATGCAGGCAGCCATGATGGCGCCGCGCACCAGGCCCCACATCCGCCACACCACCACACACAACGGCAGCAGCAACCAACCCGCCGCGTAGCGCGTCAGGAACGCCCCCGCGATCGCCGCGGCCGCCGCCAGCGCCATTGCCACCGAGCCGCGGGGCCGCACACCCGCCTCGTGCCAGCCCAACGCGATGACCAGAGCCAGCCACGCCGCGTTCACCCACGCCATCGTCAGCATCACACTGAGGCCCGACAGGGCGAATTGGAACGTCGTCTCCGCCAGTCCGAACAGCCACGCCGCCGTCCATGCCACGCGCCGGTCGAACAACCGCCGCGCGATCGCATACAGCAGCGCGCCGTTCAGCAACGTCAACGGAATCCCCATCCCATACACGATCCACTGGTCCGGCCCGAACACCGTGAACGCCCCCGCCGGGCCGACTTCAAACGCCACGGTCTTCGTCCAGAACAATCCCCCCAGCAGCGCGCAGATCACCGCCCCGGTCGCGTGCCGCGGCACGTGCGACGGCATCATCATCATCCGTGACGCTTGCATGACCGTCCACAAAAACCACACCACGGCCACCGCAAAGAAGAACACGGACCAATGCCGCCATCCCACGATGCGCGCCAACCACGGCCAGCCGGCGCGTGGCGCGGCTTTCTTGGCCACCGCTCCCTCCACCTCCGGCGTCTTCACCTCCGGCGGTTTCAAGCCGTCCTTTCCGACGACATGGAACGTAGAACCCAGCAACGCCGGATACAATGGCGGGTGGCTGATGTCCGGCTGCGGCAACTCCATCTCTCCCTCCGCCCCGCGCCGTTGGGCGAGTATCCACACGCTCAGCGGCCGGATGAAATACGTGGAGAAACCCTCCCCGCGCGCCAAGTTCCGCCCGATCTGCGCCTGGTCCATCGCCTCGGCGTGCTTCAGGCCGTTGAACTGCAGGGTGCCATAGCCCAGCATCAACAGCGCCCCCACCAGCACCGACAACACCCCACGCCCCGCTGCCACCAGCGATTCACGCAACGCATTGCGCTGGTCGGGGGGAATGATGGACTTTCTCATAGTGCGTGTGCGCGCGTGATCGCGCCACCCTGCCTACCCGCCCACGGGGCGAATTTCAAGTTGGATTTGTCCGCGCGCCATCTATAGCGTCGTCGGCACATGGATTGGCTCGACAAACTGGAACGCCGCCTTGGCCGCTTCGCCGTGCCCGGCCTGACCCGCCTCATCGTCGCCTTCAATGCCGCCACGTTCCTGCTGCTGCGGCTCGACCCGACCTGGATCAACGCCCTCGTGCTCGACCCCGATCGCGTCGCCAACGGCGAGGTCTGGCGGCTGGTGAGCTGCCTGTTCATCCCGCCCACCCTCGACCCGCTCTGGCTGTTCTTCGCGCTCTACTTATTCTGGATCATGGGCGACGGGCTGGAACAGGAATGGGGCGCGTTCAAACTCAACGTCTTCTACCTCGTCGGCATGATCGCCACCACCCTCGTCGCGTTCTTCATCGCCCACGGCTCCGCCACCAACACCTACCTGAACCTCTCCCTGTTCTTCGCCTTCGCCACCGTCTTCCCGAACTTCGAAATCCTGGTGTTCTTCATCCTGCCCGTGAAGGTCAAGTGGCTCGCCGCCATCTCGGCGGCGTTTGTCCTCTGGACGCTGCTGGTCGCGCCAATCTCCGGCAAGCTCGCCGCCGTCGTCTCGCTCGCCAACTACCTCGTCTTCTTCGGCCCCCAGTTCTGGCAGATGGCCATTCTCAACCGCCAAGTCGCCCGGCGCCGGGCGGAGTTTGACGCCAAGAGCCGCCCTGACGAGTCCGAAACATGGCATCGCTGCGCCGTCTGCGGCCGCACCGAGCGCGACGACGCGGACCTGGAGTTCCGCGTCGCCGCCGACGACAAGGAATACTGCATGGAGCACCTCTCGCAGGCGACCGGCCCGGCAGAAAAGCAGCCCTCACGTTCCGCGTGAGGATATCCTCCGCAGAGGTGCATCATGCCGATCTGGCAGAAGCAGGTGAACTCGGGATACATGGCCTGCCTCAGCCGATCCTCGATACTGTCGTTGCCGGTGCGGCAATCGCGGGTCATCGTCCCGGCAACTCCGCCCGCATCGTAACCACGCCCACCGCCGGCACGGGAATGTCGCTGGTCAGCTTCTGCACCGGCTTCTCGCTCG
>DYDC01000238.1 GCA_020718125.1 Methylacidiphilum sp.
TTGCAGAACGCTAAAGGTCAGTGCGGTTGGGACGACAGGCTCACAGGTGTCGGTCATGCCTGTGTTCTATTCATAAATCCCATGCCCTGCCGCTCAAATAGTGGGATGCGCCCAAAACAGCGAGGAACCGCATTTTGTTCTTGCCGGGGCAAGCGGTTGGTGTTTCGATACCGCGCCCTTTTTCACCCTGATCGGGTGAGCGCAGGGTGAAGTGTGACAAGCAGTAAAAGCAGTTCGCCAAATGACAGCGGTCCGGCGCGGCCGGCAGTTCCGACGCGACAGGGGCCGTGAATTGTGAAACGAGCCTTAGAGCTATGAGCCAATACGAAACCTCCGAATCGAAGAATCCCGACCGCACGCTGGCGTTTCTCGTGCTGCGCGGCTGGCTGGGCGTCCGCGCCCTGATCACCGGCATCGAGAAGTTCGCCGCGACGACGACGATCCAGAAACCCCTGATTGACCCGACGACCGGCATGGAAGACCCCAGCGGCGCCATGGTGGAGGTGGCGACCAAGGTCTATGGCCTCAGCAACTATGCGGCCATCCCGCAGTCGCTGAAGGACAAGTTCGCGCTGGAGCCATTGATGCCCGGCTGGATGACGGCGCCGTTCTATTACATCCTCGGCCCGGTGCTGATCCTGCTCGGCGTGATGCTGCTGGCGGGCATCGCCTCGCGCACGTCGCTGTTCCTCCAGGGCGTGCTCTACATCGCGCTCACGGTCGGTCTGATCCTCATCAAGGCGGACGATGGTGTGGCCTGGCTGGGCATTCACTGCATGTTGATCGCGCTCGCTCTCTCGTTGGTGAAACACAACCGGCTCTGCATATGGAATCGCTTCTAAATCAGGGAATCCCCACGTCGGCCGACATGACGCGGCGCACGTTCCTGCTCTCGACCGCAGCGGCCGGGGCGGGCGCGGCAGTGACCCGCGTCGCACGGGCGCAGGGACCGAAGAAGACGCCGTCCAAGACGCTGAACGTCGCCTTGTTCGGCTTCGGCGCGCAGGGGCGCGTGCTCAACGAGTCGCTCATGCGCCTTCACGCCTCCGGCATGATCAAGCTGGTGGCCCTCTGCGATGTCTGGGACTACGCGCTCCAGTATGGCGTGCGTTACCTCGACAAGAACAACATCAAGGTCAACGGCTACGAGAACTTCGAGGACCTGCTGGCCAAGGAGAAGGATGTGGACTGCTGCGTAGTGGCCACACCCGACTTCTGGCACGCGCCAGTGACCAACGCCTGCCTCAAGGCCGGCAAGGACGTCTATTGCGAGAAGATGATGTCGAACACCATCGAGGGCGCCCGTTCGATGGTGAAGACGATGAAGGAAACCGGCAGGCTGCTGCAGATCGGCCACCAGCGCCGCAGCAACCCGCGTTACATCTTCTCGCTGAACCGGCTGATGAACGATGCGAAGCTCTGCGGTCGCATCACGGCCGTGAACGCCCAGTGGAACCGCGCCGCGGCTGACGACCTCGGCTGGCCAAAGAAGTTCACCATCCCGGACGACAAGCTCAAGAAGTGGGGTTTCGACAGCATGGCGCACTTCCGCAACTGGCGGTGGTTCAGCAAATACGGCGGCGGCCCGCTCTCCGACCTCGGCGCGCACCAGATTGACATTTTCAACTGGTATCTCGGACGCCTGCCCGTGAACGTGATCGCAGCCGGCGGCAGCGATTACTACAAGGGCCGCGAGCTGCCCGACAACGCGATGGTGATCTACGAGTATCACCTGTCCGAGGGCGTGGCTCGCGCGTTCTATCAGGTCCAGACCACAACCAGCGCTGGCGGCGGCTATTGGGAATACTTCATGGGCACGGATGGTTCCATCAAGATGTCTGAAGACCCCAAACTATGTGCCGTCTTTAAGGAGGCGCACGCCAAGCCATGGGACGACCTCATCAGAAAGAATTACCTGCGGATGGTGAAGAAAGCCGCGCCCGCCGGCGACGCCGCGAAAGTGGACGTTCGCGCCACGGCCGAACTGATGGCCTTCGACATCCCGGTGGTGTTCAGCAAGCTGATCCATCAGCCGCACTTGGAGAACTTCTTCAAGTCGGTCAATGGCGAAGCCAAACTGAACTGCCCCGCAGACGAGGCGTTCCACAGCGAGTTTATCATCTTCAAGGCCAACGAGGCCATCAAGGCCAAGAAGATGATCGAAATCAACCCGGCCGACGCGGCGGCGTGACCCCGCCCGGCCACAAGCAGGAGATGATGATGCGGAAGTTCAAGATGATTGCGTGCGTCGCGGCGGTCGCGGCGCTGCTCGGCTCGATGACGGTCGGTGCCGAGGACAAAGTGCCGCTCAAGACGGAACTGCCGAAGCCGATGTTCGTCGGCACGCCGGTGCCCGTGAAGGTGCCGAACCTGGAGCCGCCGCGGCAAGGCCCGCGGCCCGACTTCATGGTGCCCGCCGGGACGACCAACCTCGCCAAGGGCAAGAAGGTCACCTCCAGCGATTCGCAGCCGGTCATCGGCACGCTGGACATGCTGACCGACGCCGACAAGGCTGCCGACGAGGGCAGCTATGTGGAGCTTGGACCCGGCAAGCAGTGGGTCCAGATTGACCTCGGCGCGAAGGCGGACGTCTATGCGGTGTATGTGTGGCACTTCCATGCCCAGGCGCGCATCTACCACGACGTGGTCGTGCAGATCAGCGATGACCCGGATTTCCTGTCCGGCGTCACCACGGTCTATAACAACGACCACGACAACAGCTCCGGCATGGGCATCGGCAAGGATTACGCCTATGTCGAGATCAACGAGGGCCGCCTCATTGACGCCAAGTCCTCCAAGGGCCGCTACGTCCGGCTCTACACCAACGGCAACACCACCAACCGCATGAATCACTACATCGAGGTGGAGGTGTTCGGCACAGCCGCGAAGTAAACCCGATTGTTCGGCGTGTGAACCCGCCATGCGCGGGTGCTGGAAAACAAACATGCTGAAAAGTTAGTCGTTCTCGCTGACCGTGACGGTGGCCGAAAACCCCGTCACGGTCAGCTTGTTTAGGGCTTCAGAAGAAACACCGCTCGCGCAGAAAGAAAACCGCCATGTCGAAATACTCGTTCAACATCATCACCCGCCGCGATTTCATCCGCTACTCCAGCGCCGCCGCGATGGGCGCCGCCTCGCTCGCAGGAGCCGCCGAGGGCAAGGAGAAGCCCAAGTGGACCGGCCCGCAGCGCAAGCTCAAGCCCGAAGAGAAGCTGCCGGTCGCCTGCGTGGGCATCGGCGGCAGGGGCGACAGCAACCTCAACGCGATGATTGATCTGGACGAGAATGTTGTGGCGATCTGCGACGTGGACAAGCGGCGGCTTGAGGCGACCGCGAAGAAGGCGGTCGAGAAAGGCCAGACCCCGAAGCTCTACACAGACTATCGCGAGCTGCTCGACAAGGAGAAGTCCGTGCAGGCGGTCATCGTCTCGACGACCGACCACTGGCACGCCCCAATCGCGCTGCGCGCGATCAAGATGGGCAAGCACGTCTATTGCGAGAAGCCGCTGACCCACAACATCGCCGAGGCGCGCCTGCTCAAGGAAGCCGCCGCCGAGGCCAGGATCGTGTCCCAAATGGGCAACCAAGGCAGCGGCACCGACGGCCTGCGCCGCGCGGTCGAGGTCATCCAGGCCGGCGTCATCGGCAAGGTCCGCGAAGCCCACGTCTGGAGCAACCGCCCCGTCTGGCCGCAGGGCGTCCCGCGTCCCGATGGCGAAGACCCCGTTCCGCCGACGTTCAATTGGGACAGTTGGCTCGGCCCCGCGCCGCTCCGGCCTTACAAGGAGGGCGTCTATCATCCGTTCAAGTGGCGCGGGTGGCATGATTTCGGCACCGGCGCGCTCGGCGACATGGCCTGCCACACGCTCAACATGCCCTACCGCGCGCTCAAGCTCGGCTACGCGTGCGAGGTCGAGTGCGAATTCGCCTCAGACACCACGCCGGAAACTTATCCGAAGCAGTCCACCATCCGGTTCGTGTTCCCTGAGCGCGAGGGCCTGCCGCCGATGAAACTGTGGTGGCACGACGGCGGGCGCAAACCGAAGGATGACATCATCGCCGACGTGCTCAAGACCTTTGGCGAAGCCCCGAAGTCCGGCTGCCTGCTCGTCGGCGAGAAGGGCGTGATCTTCTCCGACGACGACTGCGGTTCCCGCAACTACATCCGGCTCAAGGGCGACGAGAAATTGCTGGGCCTCGACAACCACGAGGCCGCCAAGCCCGTGCCGCAGACCATCCCGCGCATCGAGAGCCACTACATGGAATGGGCCGACGCCTGCAAGACCGGCGGCAAGCCCTACTCGAACTTCGACACCGCGGCGTTCCTGACCGAGATCATCCTCGTCGGCTGCGTCGCGCTGCGCGCCGGCGTGAAGCTCGAATGGGACGGCCCCAACATGCGCGCGAAGAACACGAGCAAGGCCGAGCGGTTCGTCAAGCCGCCCCAGCGCACCAAGTGGCTGTAAGAAACAATCACCCTTAACGAAGAGGGAGCGATGGGGGTCAGGTCTCAACATCAGACATTTCCTTCATCACTTCCGCCATCGCCTTCCGCATCTCTTTCTCTCTCCCCACCCGCCCCGCCATCCTCCGCACCGCCACCTGCA
>DYDC01000008.1:0-13680 GCA_020718125.1 Methylacidiphilum sp.
AAAACCGCCGTGTTGCCGGCCATGATCTGCAAGAGGCTGATTTCAGTCCATTCGATGCGCATGCCGGGCGGCAGGACTTTGGCGGCAAGGTCGTTCATGATCTTGATGGCGTCACCTGTGCTGACGCCGTGGGCGGGCGCGCCGGTGATCTCGGCGGCGGGGTGCATGTTGTAGCGGATGACGGTCGTCGGTGCGGCGGAGTCGCGGGCCTTGATGAGTGTGCCAAGCGGGACCATCTGGCCGGCTTCGTTGCGCGTCTTGAGGTTGGCGACATCGTCGGCCTTGACGCGGAACGGCGCGTCAGCCTGCGCGGTGACGCGGTAGGGCCTGCCAAACGCGCTGAAGTCGTTGACGTAGAGCGAGCCGAGGTAGATCTGGAGCGTGTCCCAGACGTTGTTAAGCGGGACGCGCATCATCTTGGCCTTGGCGCGGTCCACGTCGAGGAACACCTGCGGCACGCTGGCGCGGAACGTGGAGATGGCGCCGGCGATGCGCTTGTCCTGGTTTGCGGCGCCCATGAGTGCGTAGGTCGCTGCCTGGAGCGCTGGGAAACCGAGCTGGTTGCGGTCTTGAACCTGGAGTTTGAAGCCGCCAACCATGCCGAGGCCGTCCACTGGCGGCGGACCAAAAACGCCGGTGAAGCCTTCCTGAATGGAGGCAAACTTTCGCCGCAACTCCGCCACGATTTTGTCGCCGGTCAGTCCGAGTTTTACACGCTTGGAGAACGGTTCCAGCGTGACGAAAAAGCTCGCGGTGTTGGGTTGCGTGCCAAGGGTGACGAAGGAAAGGCCGACGATCGCGATGACGTGGCCGATGCCCGGCGTCTCGCGCATGATCTGCGCCATGCGGTCGGAGACGGCCCTGGTGCGCTGGACGGAAGCGCCATCGGGGAGCTGGACGAAGGAGATGAGGTAGCCCTTGTCTTGGGGCGGCACAAAGCCGGTCGGCACATGGCGGAAACCAACCCAGGTCAACGCGATCAGCCCACCGTAGAGCAACAGGCCGATGCTGCAATGACGCAGCACGCGGCCTAATACCGCCACATAGCCGTTACGGCTGGCTTCAAAGACGCGGTTGAAGCCTGTGAAAATCCAGCCCACCGAGTAGTGGATCAGCTTGCCGATGAAATCCTTCTCCTCGTGGTGCGGCCGCAGCAGCAGCGCTGCGAGCGCCGGGCTGAGCGTGAGCGAGTTGAACGCCGAGATCAGCGTCGAGATGGCGATCGTCAGCGCGAACTGGCGGTAGAACTGGCCGGTCAAGCCGCTCAGGAACGCCGTCGGGATGAACACCGCCGCCAGCACAAGGCCGATGGCGATGACCGCGCTGCTGACCTCGTTCATGGCCTTGCGCGTGGCTTCGATGGGCGGCAGTCCGAGGGCGATGTTGCGCTCGACGTTCTCGACCACGACGATGGCGTCGTCCACCACGATGCCGATGGCTAGCACGAGGCCGAACAAGGAGAGGTTGTTCAGCGAGAAGCCCATCATGGCCATCGCGGCGAACGTGCCGATCAACGACACGGGCACGGCGAGCAACGGGATGATGGACGCGCGCCAGTTTTGCAGGAACAGCACGACCACAATCACCACCAGGATCATCGCCTCAACGAGCGTGTGGAGCACCGCCTCGATGGATTCGCGGATGAAGATGGTGGTGTCGAAGTCCATCCGGTATTCCAAGCCCGGCGGGAAATCCTTCTCCATGTCCTTCATCGTGGCGGCCACGGCGTCCCGCGTCTCGATGGCGTTGGAGCCGGGCAACTGGAAGATGGCGATCACGCCCGACGGCATCCCGTCGAAGTAGGCGCGGAGGTTGTAATCGTTAGCGCCAAGCTCGACACGGGCCACATCCCTCAGCCGCGTCACCTGGCCATTGGCGCCCGTCTTGAGGATGATGTCCTCGAATTCCTCCTGCGTGGAGAAGCGGCCCTTGGTCTGGGCGGTGAACTGGAAGAGGTTGCCGGCCGGTTGCGGCGGCTGGCCGAACACGCCCGCCGCGACCTGCACGTTCTGCTCGCGGATGGCGTTGACGATTTCAGAGGCGCTGAGATCACGCGACGAAGCCTTGTTCGGGTCAATCCAGACGCGCATGGAGTATTCGCTGACGCCGAAGATGCGCACGTCGCCGACGCCGGGCAGGCGGGCGAGACGGTCCTTGATGTGCAGGAACGCGTAGTTGCCCATGAAAAGGTCGTCGTATTTGCCGGTGGGCGAGACGAGATTGATCATCACCGTGATGCTCGGCGCGCGCTTCATGGTGGTGACGCCGAGACGGCGGACTTCCTCCGGCAGGCGGGGCAGGGCGGTCGAGACGCGGTTCTGAACCTGCACCTGCGCCATGTTCAGGTCAGTGCCGGTCTGGAACGTCACGGCGAGCCGCAACTGGCCGTCGCTGCCGCACGCGGAGGACATGTAGAGCATGCCTTCGACGCCATTGATTTCCTGCTCCAGCGGCGTGGCCACCGTCGAGGCCACGGTTTCGGCGCTCGCGCCGGGATAGTTGGCCATGACGAACACCGTCGGCGGCGTCACCTCGGGGTATTGCGAGATCGGCAGCGTGAACAATGCGACGATGCCGAGCACCACGAACATGATGGACAGCACGGCGGCGAAGATCGGCCGGCTGATGAAGAAGTGTGAGAATTTCACAGTCGTGTCTCGTTAGGAGTGAAACGCGGCTCCATCACTTCGCTGGGGCGGCCGGTGCGGGGCCGTTGGGCGGCGCGGTGACGATCTCGACCTTGATGCCGGGACGCGCCATGACGAGGCCCGTGACAATGACACGGTCCTGCGTTGTCAGGCCCTCGGTGACGGCCACCATTGCACCGTGCTGGCGGCCTACCTGGATCGGCCGGGCCTCGACCATGTCGTATTTGTTGACCACAAGGACCAACTTCTGTCCCTGGTCCGAAGTGACGGCGATTGCCGGCACGAGCAGGGCTTCGGCAGGCGGCCCCGCCGGCACGCGCGCCTTGGCGAACATGCCGGGCATCAACGCGCGATCGGAGTTGGTGAAGGCGCCGCGCATCCGGATGGTGCCGGTTGCGGGGTTGATCTGGTTGTCGAAGAAGTCCACGCGGCCCTTGTGCGGGTGACCTTGTTCGTTCACGAGGGCCAGTTCGCAGGGCAACTCGTGCTGGCGGTTCGCGCGATAGCGCAGGAATGCCGGCTCATCGGCGTCGAATGAACAGTAGATCGGGTCCATCGAGACGATGGTGGCCAACGCCGGTGTGGTGACGCCGCCCGCCTGGATCAGGTTGCCGACCGTGACGAGCCGGCGGCCGATGCGCCCGTTGATCGGCGCGCTGATGCGCGTGTAGCCGAGGTTGAGTTGCGCCACCTCCTCGGCGGCTCGCGCCGAGGCGACGTCCGACTCGGCCTCGCGCACTGCTTTGTTGCGGGTGTCGAATTCCTCCTCGGAGATCGCGCGGGTGGCGTGCAACGTCGCCGCGCGCTGGAAGTCGTTCTTCGCAAGCTCAAGCCGTGTCTCGGCGCGTTTGCGCCCGGCCTGGGCGCGGTCCAGTTCAGCGCGGTAGGGACGCGGGTCAATCACGAACAACAGGTCGCCCGCTTTCACCTCCGCGCCGTCCTGGAAATGGATCGAGTCGAGATAACCGGGCACACGGGCCTTCACCTCGACAATCTCGACCGCCTCGATATGGCCCGGGTATTCGTCCCAGTCCTGGACGGAGCCGGTCTGGGGCAGGGCGACGGAGACTTTCGGGGACGGCATCGCCATCGGCGGTGCGGGTTTGGAGCAGGAGACAAGCCCGGCCAGCAAGGCGGCTGTCAGCAGAGAGTGATGGACCTGTGGATTCATGTTCATGGACAATTGCGAAACGCGAGATCAGCGGGAGCGGGGCTTCCTGCGCTTGGCGGGGGAGGGCGGGCGTTTGGACGCGCTTGGGGCGCGAAAGCCGGCGGTGAACACGGCCAGCATCTGCGCCAGCATCGCATCGGTGTTGCTGGGATTGCAGAGACCGCCCGCGGCCTTTTCCATCCGCGACGGGTTGGACAGGACGAACACAAACGCGCCCCAGATGAACTCGAACCGCCACCAGAGGTCGGACTTGGAGAGGTGCGGCGCGCTGTGATGGATGGCGGCCAGATACGCCTCCCGCACATCCTTGTGCTGCTCGCGGAGAAGTTCCTGTATCCGCGGGTTTGGGTCGGCGACGACGCGGCCGATCAATCGCATCACCGTCGGCCCGTTGTCGGTGGCGCTGGCGGCCATGTGCAATGGCGGCAGCAGCATGGACCGGAACAGCTTCTCCAAAGGGATGGGCCGGCTGCGATACTCAGCCTCCAGGGATTTGAGGCTTCGCACGTGTTCTTCGTGGACCGGGCCGAAACGCCGGTTGAAAACGGCGGCCATGAGGCCCTCCTTGGACTGGAAGTAGTAATAGACCGCAGCGAGGTTGACGGCTGCGGTCTCGACGATCTGGCGGAGGGACGCGCCCTCGAAGCCAAAGTCGGCGAAGGCGCGTTCGGCGGCGTCGAGGATGCGGATGCGCGAATCTGTCGTTGGTTGTGGCTTCATAACAGCAAACGTTCGTTTAGAACGAACGTTCGATAACCCAGGCTCAGACGGCTGTCAACGGATGTTTTGCCGGCGGGCGAAAATCTTCCGGGCGGGGATGACTACATTTGTTCGATGGTCTGGATGCCGAGCAGGTCGAGGCCCTGGCGCAAGACTCCGGCGGTGAGTTGGCAGAGCATCAGTCGCGACGCGCGCGTGGGTTCGCCGGCCTTCAGCACGGGGCATTGCTCGTAGAAGGCGCTGAACTTGCACGCGAGGTCGTAGAGGTAGCTGCAGATGAAGTTGGGCCGGTAATCCTCTGTCGCCAGTTCGATGGCTTCCGGGAAGCGCAGGATGAACTTGGCGAGGTCGAGTTCCGCCGGATCGGCCAGGACCACGGCTCCCGGCTCCATGCTCCGCGCGCCATGCTCCATGCTTCCTTTGCGGAAGATCGAGCGGATGCGGACGTAGGCGTATTGGAGATAGGGGGCGGTGTTGCCCTGCATGGCGAGCATCTTGGGCCAACTGAAAACATAGTCGTTGATCCGGTTCTGGCTCAGGTCGGCGTATTTGACCGCGCCGAGGCCGACGACGCGGGCGATCTCGCGCTTGGTCTCCGCCGGCAGTTCCGCGTTCTGTGCCTCGACAATCTCCATCGCGCGGCGTTCGGCTTCGTCGAGCAGTTGTCCGAGCTTGATCGGCTCGCCGCTGCGGGTCTTGATCGGCTTGTCGTCCTCGCCGAGCACGGAGCCGAAGGTGACGTGCGCGAGCTTCAAGTCCGCATGGCCCCAGCGCCGCGCCGTCTCGAAGAGCTGCTGGAAGTGCAGCTTCTGCCGCGAATCGGTCACGTAGATGATCTCGCCGGGCTGCCAAGTCTCGACGCGATACTGGAGCGTGGCGAGGTCAGTGGTGGGGTAGAGGAACGCGCCGTCGCTCTTCTGGATAAGAAACGGCTTGTCCTTCAGCGCCGGCACGTCGCGAAAAAACACGCACACGGCGCCTTCGCTGTCCTCGGCGAGGCCCTTGCCCTTCAGGCCGGCGACGACGCCGGGCAGGCGCGGGTGATAGAAGCTCTCGCCGAGTGTGTGGTCGAAGCGTGCGCCGAGACGTTGATAGACGCGCTCGAACGCGGGCATGGAGAGGTCGCGCAGTTTCTTCCAAAGCGCGAGGTTCTCGGAGTCGTCGGCGTGAAGCTTGACGAGTTCGGCTTTCGCGGCCTCGCGGATGGACGGGTCGGCTTCCGAAGCCCCGTAGTATTTGCGATAGACGCGCTCCATCTCCGCAATCGGATCGGTCGCGGAGGCGAGATCGAGTTTCTCCTGCTTGAAGCCGTGAACGAGAAACCCGAACTGCGTGCCCCAGTCGCCGATGTGGTTGTCGGTGATGACGCGGTGGCCGAGGAACCGCAGCGTGCGGGCGATGGAGTCGCCAATGATGGTGCTGCGCAGATGGCCGACGTGCATGGACTTGGCGACGTTGGGCGCGCTGAAGTCGAGAACGATGGTCCGCGCGGGCGAGGCGGCGGGCACGCCGAGGCGTGGATTGGCGAGCGCTTGCGGCAGCCGCGAGGCGACAAAACCTGGCTTCAACTTGACGTTGATGAAGCCCGCCCCGGCGACCGTGGGCGGCTCTGCAATCGCAGCGAGGGGTTGGGCGGCGGCGGCGGCGACAAGGTCGGCGAGGGCGCGAGGATTCTTCTTCTCAACCTTGGCGATGGGCAGGATGCCGTTGACCTGGTAGTCGCCGAACTTTGGGTTGCCGCAGGGCCGCACGGCGGCGGGTGCGTCAGCGCCAATGCGGTCACGGATGACGCCGGTCACCAGGCGTTCAAGGAGCTGTTCGACGGATTCCATGAGGAGAACGCGTATTGCGTAAGACAGGAATTACGTATTACGCATCACAGTTCACGCCTTCTGGCGCTGGATGATCTGAGAGATTTCGGCGCCACCGGCGGCGTTCTGGAGCTGCTCGCGGAGCGCGCGGTCGTGGAGGAACTTGGCGATGTTGGCGAGCGTGTGGAGGTGTTTCTGGAACTGGCCCTGCGGCACGAGGAAGAGCACGATGAGGTTGACGGGTTGTTCGTCGAGGGCGTCGAAGTTGATGCCCGTCTTGGAGCGGCCGAAGACGCCGATAACGTCGGTAATCAGATCGGTGGTGGCGTGGGGGATGCCGATGCCGAAGCCGATGCCGGTGCTCATGGTCGTCTCGCGCTTTTTGACGACGCTGGTGATGGCTTCGACGTGCTCGGACTTGATGCGGCCGGTCTTGACCAGGACGGCGAGCAGTTCATCAATGGCCTGCCAGCGGTCCTTGGCCTGCATCTCCGGCACGATCACTTCCGGGCTGAGAATGTCGGTTAATGTCATGGGTGCGCTTGTCTGCGAAAAATCGGCGGCTCTTTTCTCACAGCACGCGGGTCGCTGCAAGCCTATTCAGGGCGGTGTTTCGCGGCACGTCTGCGCTGGCGGGACGTTCAGCGTGATGGCGCGGGCGCGCCGCTTGACAGGCCGCGACGCGAACGTATAGTTGCCGCACTCCTCGCCGACCTGTGTGGCGGGGCCATCATGACATCCGACGATTCTGGACAGCAGACCCGAAGGGTTCCCGGCGGCTTGAGCCTCAAGAACTTCACCTCCCCGGGCAAAGGGCCGTGGTCGCGCGTGAGCGATGCCGAGTGGAATGACTGGCGCTGGCAACTCAAGAACCGGCTTACGACCCTCGACCAGATTCAACCGCGGCTCGCCCTGACGCCTCCGGAGGCGGCCGGCATCAAACTCTCCGACCACAAGCTGGCCACGGCGGTCACGCCCTATTTTTTCAACCTGATCGAGCGAGACAATCCCGATGGCCCCATCCGTCGCCAAATCATCCCGCGCATTGAGGAGATGGATACCGCGCCGTGGGAGATGAGCGATCCCTGCGGCGAGGACAGCCACTCGCCTGTGCCCGGCTTGGTTCATCGCTACCCCGACCGCGTGCTGCTGCTGGTCACGGATCGTTGCGCGGCGTATTGCCGTTACTGCACCCGCTCGCGGCTGGTCAGTGGCGTGGGCGACCATGACTTTCATCCCAACATCGAAGGCGCGCTCGACTACATCGGCCGTCACCCGGAAGTCCGCGACGTGCTCATCAGCGGCGGCGACCCGCTCCTGCTCAACGATGAGAAACTCGACTGGCTGCTGGGCCGGTTGCGGGCCATCAAACATGTCGAATTCCTCCGCATCGGCTCGCGCATCCCGATCTTTCTGCCGCGGCGCATCACGCCGGAACTGTGCGCGACGCTGCGCCGCCATCATCCGCTCTGGATGAGCATCCACACCAACCATCCGCGCGAATGCACCATCGAGATGCGCGATGCCTGCGCCCGGCTCTCCGATGCGGGCATCCCGTTGGGCAACCAAAGCGTCCTGCTGCGCCACGTCAACGACGACCCGGACACCATGAAGGCCCTCCAGCACAAGCTGCTGATGATGCGGGTGCGGCCGTATTACATCTACCAATGCGACCTCATTGCCGGCTCGGCGCACCTGCGCAGTTCCATTGCGCGCGGCTTGGCGGTGATGGAGTCGTTGCGCGGCCACACCACCGGCTACGCCGTGCCCCAATACGTCATTGACGCGCCCGGCGGCGGCGGCAAGGTCCCCGTCAATCCCGAATACGTCATCTACCGCGACCACGAGCGCGTCGTCATCCGGAACTTTGAAGGCAAAGTCTTTGAGTATCCGGAGCCGCAGCTTGACGGCCAGCCCTCTGCCCCGTCCCGCCCCGTCCCGCTGCAAGAAACATGCTCCCGCAGTGACGAGTAATTCTGCCGCCGCCCGGCCGTCAAACCTCACTTTCCGCTTTACCGCCCGCGCTTCACGCGTCACGCTCCACGCTCATGGTATCTGTTCAACTCCGCCCCGGCGGCACTCATCGTGTGCTGGCCGGTCATTGCTGGGTCTATGACAACGAGGTCGGCAAGGTTGCCGGCTCGCCTGCCGACGGCAGCGTCGTGAAGCTTCTCGACCCGCGCGGGCGTTTCCTCGGCGTCGGCTTCTACAACGGCCAATCCCAGATCCGTGTCCGCCTGCTCTCGCGCCAGAGCGACGACATCGACACGGACTTCCTGCGCGCCCGGCTCACCGCCGCGTGGGCTTACCGCCAGAAGCTCGGCCTCGACACGGCCTGCTGCCGCGTCGTCGCCAGCGAGGCGGACCTGCTGCCCGGCCTGATCTTGGACCGATACGACGACACGCTCGTCCTCCAGACCCTCACGCTTGGCATGGACCAGCGTAAAGCCGAACTGGTCGCGCTCCTGAGCGACCTGCTGCGGCCCCGCGCCATCATCGAACGCAACGACGCGCCTATCCGCAAACACGAAGGACTGCCGGTTGTAAGCGGCGTCCTCCAGGGCGACAGCGGCGGCCGCGTCCGCGTCGAGTTCTGCGGGCTGAAGTTCGACCTCAACCTTCTCGATGGCCATAAGACCGGCTTCTACCTCGATCAGCAGATGAACTACACCCGCGTCGCCGCCCTCGCGTCCGGCAAACGCGTCCTCGACACCTTCAGCTACATGGGTGGTTTTGCGCTCTTTTGCGCGAAGGCGGGCGCGGCCAGCGTGCTGGGGGTGGAGATTGATGCCGACAACGTCGCCGCCGCGCAGGCCAATGCCGCCGCCAACGGCCTCGCCGACCGCGTCGAGTTCCGCGAGCAAAACGCCTTCGATTTCCTCGCCGCCGCGGTCAAGGCGGGCGACCGCTACGACCTCATCGTCCTCGACCCGCCATCGTTCACGCGCTCGCGCGCCAACGTCCCCGAAGCCGCCCGCGGCTACAAGGAGATACACCTCCGCGCCCTGAAGATGCTTGAGCCTGGCGGCGTGCTCGCGACGTTCTGCTGCTCGCACCATGTCAGCCGTGAGTTGTTCGAGCAAATCGTCGCCGACGCCGCCGGGGACACCCGCCGCGACGTGCGCCTTCTCGAACGCCTCAGCCAGTCCCCCGACCATCCCATCCTGCCCGCCGTGCCGGAGACCGAATACCTCAAGGGCGCCATCCTTCAGGTGATGTAGCATCCGCCGTGTTTCGCCGGGAGAAACGGCCCGAAAGTTGGTGGGAGATTGTCCTTGCCTCGGCGGGGGCGCTTCGCTAGTTTTTCGGGCCATTTTTAGACGCAAAATGAAACAAGGCATACATCCAGAATACGCCGAGACCACGATCACGTGCGCCTGCGGCAACATCATCAAGACCCGCTCGACCAAGCGGGAGTTGCACATCGGCATCTGCAACGCCTGCCACCCGTTCTTCACGGGCACGCAAAAGTTCGTGGACACCGCCGGCCGCGTGGAGCGGTTCCAGAGGCGCTACATGAAGAAGAAGTAGCTGGCTTTCCCCAACGCTGCGTTTCGGCGCCTCGTGCGCCGGAACGCAGCGTTGTTTTTACGCATGGCTCAGCCGGAGTAGATTCACCGCGGATGGCGCGGATATCGCGGATTCAAACGGGGGGGATCCGCGTCATTCGCGAAATCTGCGGTTTCAAAACCATCATGGACATTCCAGCCCAAATCGAGCGGCTGCGCAAGCGCTTCGAGGACGTCGAACGCGATCTGAGCGATCCGCGCGTGTTCGCCGACCAGCGCCGCGCGGGCGACCTGGGCCGCGAACACCGGCGGCTGAAGCGGCTTTTCGAGAACCACGCCGAACTGGAAAAGGTCGAGCGCGAGTTGCGGGAGAACGAGGCGTTCGCAAACGACGAGAAAGGTGACGCCGAACTGCGGGAGATGGCGACGCATGAATTGAAGTCGCTCCGCCCGCGGCGGGAGAAGCTGTTCTTCGAGGTCCAGAACGCGATTGTGCCAGCCGACCCGAATGATTCCCGCAACACGATCATGGAAATCCGCGCCGGCGCGGGCGGGCAGGAGGCGGCGTTGTTCGCGGCGCTGCTTTACCGGATGTATGTCCGCTATGCCGAGGGCCGCGGCTGGAAGGTGGAGCAGATTGATGTCAGCCCGTCCGACTTGGGCGGTTTCAAGGAGGTCATCTTCTCTGTCATCGGTGAGGACGTGTTCCGAAGGCTGCGCTACGAGAGCGGTGTCCATCGTGTCCAGCGCGTGCCGGTGACCGAGGCCAGCGGTCGCATCCACACCTCCACCGTGACCGTCGCGGTGCTGCCGGAGGCCGAGGAGGTGGACATTGAGATCAAGCCGGAGGAACTGGAGATCACCGTTTGCCGCGCAAGCGGCCCCGGCGGTCAGGGCGTCAACACGACCGACTCCGCCGTCCAGATGACCCACAAGCCGACTGGGCTGATGGTGCGCTGTGCCGACGAGCGCTCGCAGCTTAAGAACAGGGCGAAGGCGCTACGCGTCCTGCGCTCGCGCCTGCTGGAGCAGCGCCAACAGGAGGAGGCGGCCAAGTATGCCGCGCAGCGCAAGTCACAAGTCGGCACGGGTGAGCGCAACGAGCGCATCCGCACCTACAATTTCCCTCAGAACCGCGTCACCGACCACCGGATCAACCTGACGCTCCACAACCTGCCCGCGACGCTCGAAGGCGAGATAGACCCGCTCATTGATCCGTTGATGCATCAGGACCTGGAAGAGCGGCTGAAGAACGCCGCGTGACGAGATTTCTGATTTATGAGTTCTGATTTCTGATTTCCATGGACCGGGAACAACTGAAGCTTCGAACGAAGCGGTTCGCGTTGCGAGTGATGCGAATGACTGATGCGTTGCCTCGCAGTGGCAAAGGACGTGTCCTCGGCGATCAAATCTTGCGGTCGGCCACGTCGGTGGCTTCGGGTTATCGTGCTGCATGCCGCGCTCGCAGCCGCGCGGACTGGATTGACAAGATTGGCCGCATTCTTGAGGAAGCTGACGAAACACTGCTCTGGCTGGAGTTGATTGAAGAAAGCGGTCTGTTGCCTTCTGCGAAGTTATCGGCCTTGAAGCAGGAGGCGGATGAGCTGACTGCGATTTTTGTTTCCATCCACAAGAGTTCCCAATCATAAATCAGAACTCAGAATTCAGAAATCCCGTGAAGATTCTCGACCTCATCCAGCGCACGACGGAGTTCTTTCAGCGGCGAGGCGTGGACAGCCCGCGGCTGACGATCGAGTTGATGGTGGCCCGCGTCCTCAAGCGCAAACGGCTGGAACTCTACCTCGATTTCGAGCGCGACGTGCCGGAACCGTCATTGGGGGCGCTCAGGGAGATGGTCAAGCGTCGCGCCGATGGCGAGCCGCTCCAATATGTCCTGGGCGTCGCAAACTTCTGCGGCCTCGACTTCGCCGTGGACAAGCGCGTGTTGATCCCGCGTCCAGAGACGGAATTGCTGGTGGATTACGTTGTGAAGAATGTTGGCGCGGCAAAGGCGATGGTGGACCTCGGCGCCGGCAGCGGCGCCATCGCCGTGACGCTCGCGAAACAACTGCCCGGCGCGAAGATTGTCGCAGTGGACGCGTCGGCCGATGCCCTCGAAGTGGCACGCGCCAACGCGGCGCGGCATGGCGTCAACGTCGAGTTTTTCCACGGCGACCTGTTCGCGCCCATCCCCGGCGACATGCGTTTCGACTGGATCGTGTCGAATCCGCCCTACATCCCGTGCGGTGAGATCGCGTCGCTCGCGCGCGAGGTGCGCGACCACGAGCCGCGTGCGGCGCTGGACGGCGGATCGGACGGGCTGGATGTCATCCGGCGCATCGCGGCGGAAGCGTCGTCGCGACTCGCCGACGGCGGACGGGTGGCGGTGGAGTTGTGCGCGGGGCAGGGGAGCGAGGCGGGAAGAATCTTTCTCGACAACGGTTGGCGGGTGGAGAAGATGATTGCGGATTTGCAGGGCCACGACCGCGTGTTGGTGGCCGGGCGATAGAGAGATTTCATGGACAAGATTCTGATTCGCGGTGGCGCGCCGTTGAAAGGCGAGGTCACCATCAGCGGCTCGAAGAACGCGGCGCTGCCGATTTTGGCGGCCACGTTGCTGACGGCGGAGCGGTGTGTCATCCGTGGCGTGCCGGACCTCAGCGACGCGCGCTACATGGTGCAGATTGTGCGGGCGTTGGGCGCGGAGGCGGAGTTCAAGGACGGCACGGTGACGGTCGAGGCGAAGAAGGTGCGGACACACGCGCCCTACGACCTCGTCCGGAAGATGCGCGCCAGCGTGTGTGTGCTGGGGCCGATGCTCGCTCGCAAGCGCAAGGCAAAGGTCAGCGTCCCGGGCGGCTGCGTCATCGGGCCGCGGCCGATTGACATCCATTTGAAAGGCCTGCGGGCGCTGGGCGCGGATGTGCGGGTCGAGAAAGGCTGCGTCATTCTCGAAGGCAAGAATCTCACTGGCAGCACGGTGTTTCTGGGCGGGCGGTTCGGTTCGACGGTGCTGGGCACGGACAACGTGATGATGGCCGCCGCGCTCGCCAAAGGGACGACGGTCATCGAGAGCGCCGCTTGCGAACCGGAGGTGATTGACCTCGCGAACCTGCTCGTGAAGATGGGGGCGCAAATCCACGGCATCGGCAGCCCGACGCTGACGATCCACGGGGTGGAGCAACTGCACGGCGTGGAGCACACGGTCATCAGCGACCGCATCGAGGCCGGCACGTTCATGGCGGCGGCGGCGGTCACGCGCAGCGAGGTGACGCTGAAAAACGCGCGGGTCGGGCATCTGGGCGCGGTTGTGGACAGGCTGGACGAGGCCGGCGTGAAGATCGAGCGGCGGGGGCCGGACTTGGTGGTGCGCGGCAACGGCGATTTGAAGCCGACGGACGTCATTACGATGCCTTATCCCGGCTTTCCGACGGACATGCAGGCGCAGTTCATGGTGCTGATGGCGATCACGCCGGGCATCTCGGTGGTCACGGAGAAGATTTTCCCCGACCGCTTCATGCACGTGGCGGAACTGGCGCGGCTCGGGGCGGACATCGCGTTGGAGGGGCCTAGCGCGATCGTGAAGGGCGTGCGACGTTTGAGCGGCGCGCCGGTGATGGCGAGTGATTTGCGGGCGAGCGCCGGGTTGGTGCTCGCGGGTCTGGTCGCCGAGGGCCAGACGCTGGTCAACCGCGTGTATCATCTGGACCGCGGTTACGAGAAGCTGGATGAGAAATTGCGCGGCCTCGGCGCGCGGATTGAGAGGTTGCAGTGAGCCCGAAACTGATGAATTTGCTGGCGGGATTGATCCTGCTCATCGG
>DYDC01000008.1:14545-22667 GCA_020718125.1 Methylacidiphilum sp.
ACTGCAGTCGGTCTTCAAGAACCTGCGCGGCTTCGGCAAGCTCAGCGAGAGGAACATCGCCGACGCGTTGCGCGAGGTGCGGATGGCGTTGCTGGAGGCCGATGTCAACTTCAAGGTCGCCCGCGACTTCATCGAGTCGGTCAAGGCGAAGGCCGTCGGCCACGAGGTGCTCGACTCCATCACGCCCGGCCAGCAGGTCGTCAAGATCATCCACGACGAACTGGTCGCGTTGATGGGCGCGAGCCAGTCCGGATTGGACCTGCGCGGCTCGCCGACCGTCTTCCTGCTCTGCGGCCTGCACGGCTGCGGTAAGACCACCACCGCCGGCAAACTGGCCCGTCTGCTGGCGAAACAGGGCCGCAAAGCGATGCTGGTGGCGTGCGATGTCTATCGGCCCGCGGCGGTCACGCAACTCCAGACCCTCGGCAAACAACTTGGCCTCGCGGTGTATGCCGAGCCGGACGAGAAGGACGTGCTCAAGATCGCCCGCGGGGCGCTCGCGGCGGCCGAGCAGCAGCAGTGCAACCTGCTCATTTTCGACACCGCCGGCCGATTGCAGATTGACGAGCCGCTGGTGCAGGAACTGGTCCATCTGCGCGATCAGGTGAAGCCGCAGGAGATCCTCTTGGTGGCCGATTCCGCCACCGGCCAACAGGCGGTGGACATCGCCAGCCACTTCGACAAGGCGCTCGGCCTTACCGGTATCATCCTGACCAAGCTCGACGGTGACACGCGCGGCGGCGCGGCGCTTTCGATGCGGCAGGTCACCGGCAAGCCCATCAAGTTGGTCGGCGTCGGCGAGAAGCTGGAGGACTTGGAGCCTTTCCATCCCGACCGGATGGTGTCCCGCATCCTGGGCATGGGCGACGTGGTCAGCCTCGTCGAGAAGGCCCAGGAGATGGTGGATGTCTCGCAGGCGGAGAAACTTCAGGAAAAGCTGCGCAAAGCCGAGTTGAATCTGGAGGATTTTCTGGAGCAGATGCAGCAGATCAAGAAGATGGGGCCGCTAGAGAATCTGCTTGGCATGTTGCCCGGCATGAGTAACATTCGCGGGCTTTCGGTCGAAGACAAACAGTTGAAACGCATGGAGGCGATCATCCTCTCGATGACGCCCCAGGAGCGTCGGCGGCCCGACATGGTGGACGGCCGCCGCAGACAACGCATCGCCCGTGGCAGCGGCGCCACCGTTGCCGACGTCAACCACCTGCTGAAGCAGTTCGCGGCGATGAAGCAAATGATGAAACAAATGCCACGCATGAGCCGGCAGATGGGCCGGATGGCGGGCTTGAAGCTGAAAGCGCGCTGAGGCCGTGGTTGGCCGGCGCGCGCAGTGGACGTAACGCAGGAGATATACATGGCGGTTTCGATTCGGTTAACGCGAATTGGCGGCAAGAACGACCCGTGCTATCGCATTGTGGTCAAGCCATTGCGCTCCGCGCGCGACGGCAAGTTCATCGAGGCGATCGGCGCCTACGACCCGCGCAAGAAGGACAACAACTGCAAGGTCAACCTCGAGCGCGTGGATTACTGGCTCAAGAGCGGCGCGCAGCCGACCGAGACGGTCGCCACGCTGATCCGCCGCGCCCGCAAGCAGGCCGCCGCGGCCCCCGTCGAGGCGGAAGCAAAGGTTGCCTGACCCTTCGCGCCGCCCGCCCGATGTCGTGCGACGCGGGGGCGGCACGGTTTGTTGCTGACGACCGGCGATGAAAGAGCTCGTCGAATACGTGGTCAAGGCCCTCGTGGACCATCCCGAAGCCGCGGTGGTCACCGAGACCGACCGCAACGGCGGCACCGTCATCGAGTTGAAGGTTCACGCCGACGACATCGGCAAGGTCATCGGAAAGCAAGGCCGCAACTCCGCCGCCATCCGCGCGCTGCTGGCCGCCGCCGCGGGCAAACAGGGCTGCCGTGTCATGCTCGACATCCTGGAGCCGGATGGCAGCCGTGCCGAGCGGCATGCCGAATCGCACGACGCGCCCGAAGCGCGCCGCGAGAGAGCGTAGCGAGCACAAACGACAGGGCATGGGAAGCCACTGATTCCGCGGCGGCTGAAAACGCCATGAGGTTCGACATCCTGACCATTTTCCCCGGCATGTTCCGCGGCCCGCTGGAGGAGAGCATCCTCAAGCGGGCGCAGGAAAAGAAGCTGGTCGAGATCGCGGTCCATGACCTGCGGAAGTGGGCGCGCGACAAGCACAACACGACCGACGACCGGCCGTTCGGTGGTGGTCCCGGGATGCTGATGAAGCCGGAACCGATCTTTGAAGCGGTGGAAGACCTGAAGCGCGACGCGCCCACGGCCCGCGTGGTGCTGCTGACGCCACAGGGACGCAAGTTCAGCCAGCAGGTGGCCCAGGAGCTGGCCCAGCAGAAGCATCTGGCGCTGGTCTGCGGCCATTACGAGGGCGTGGACGAACGGGTGCGCACGGCGCTGGTGGACGACGAGATTTCCATCGGAGATTACGTCTTGACCAACGGCGCATTGGCCGCCATCGTGGTCGTGGATGCCGTCGCCCGGCTGGTGCCGGGGGTGCTCGGCCACGCCGACAGCGCCAAGGACGAGTCCTTCACTGGCGGCGGGCTTGAATACCCGCAATACACGCGGCCGGCGGAGTTTCGCGGCATGAAGGTGCCCGAAGTGCTGGTCAGCGGCGACCATGCGGCCATCGCCCGTTGGCGTGCGGAGCAAAGCCGCCAGCGCACGCGCGAGCGGCGGCCGGATTTGTTGAACGAAAGGAAGGCGAAGTAGAAGTGGCATGGGCGCGCAGCCCATGATTGTTTACAGAACAGGTGCGAACATGAACATCATCGAAGCGATCACACAAGAGCAGTTGAAGAGCGACCGCGGCAACTTTAACGTCGGCGACACCGTCGTGGTCCACACCAAGGTCGTCGAGGCCGACGGCAAGGAGCGCATCCAGCTCTTCACGGGCGTCGTGATCGGCCGTCGCGGCCGTGGCATCAGCGAGACGTTCACCGTCCGCCGCATCAGCTACGGCGAAGGCGTCGAGCGCGTGTTCCACCTCCATTCCCCCCGCATCGAGAAGATCGAGGTCGAGCGCGAAGGCGCCGCCCGCCGCGCGAAGCTCAACTACCTCCGGGGCCGCGTCGGCAAACAGGCCCTCGCCGTGGACGAGAAGGTCATGGTCGAGCAGCAGGCCGCCGCACCCGTGGCGAAGCCGGCTGCTGAAGCGAAGCCGGCTGCTGAAGCGAAGCCTGCTGCCGCTCCCGCCGAGCCGGCGAAGTAGGCGAACGCAATCCGTAATGCGTAATACGTAAGCGGAAGCGTTGAGCGTGAAGCACGTTTCGCCCACTCATCGCCCGTTACGCGTTACGCGTTACGCGTCACGTCCCAGTTTCCGCTTTGAAAACGCCGCCCGTCGGGCTGGCGCAAAGATCATCGCTGGCGTGGACGAGGCCGGGCGTGGCCCGCTCGCCGGCCCGGTCGTGGCTGCCGCGGCGATCCTCCCCGAAGGCTTCAAGCTGCGCGGCCTCAACGACTCGAAGCAACTCTCTGCGGAACAACGCAACGAGTTCTACGCGGCGCTCACGGGCGACTCGCGCGTGCAATTTGCCGTCAGTGTCGTTGACGTTGATTGGATAGACCGCATCAACATCCTCCGCGCCACTGAGCGCGCGGCAGCCGAGGCGATCAACAAACTTCCCGCGCGGCCCGATCACGTCCTTGTGGACGGCCGACCCATGCGCGGCCTGCCGGTCCCCCAGACCGCCATCGTCAAGGGCGACGCTCGCAGCTTCTCCATCGCAGCGGCCTCCGTCATCGCCAAGGTTACGCGCGACCGCCTGATGCTGGCGCTGCACGCGCAATATCCCGCCTACGACTTCGCCTCCAACAAGGGCTACCCGACACATGATCATCTCGCCGCCCTGCGCGCCCATGGCCCGTGTCCCGTCCACCGCCGCACCTTCGGCCCCGTCCGCGAGCAGTTCGTGCAGGACGAGATGCGTCTGTAGCCGCAGTTTGGACTTCCCGAAGCCGTGGCGACCGGCTAGAACATCGCGCGCGACAGAACAGTTTTTGACAGAAAGGACCAACCATGTCAGGCCACAGCAGATGGTCAACCATCAAGCACAAGAAGGGCGCGACGGACGCCAGGCGCGGCAAGGTCTTCTCCAAGCTCGGCAAGGAGATCGCCGTCGCCGCCCGGCTCGGTGGCGGCGATGCCGACATGAACCCGCGCCTGCGCACCGCGTTGATCAAGGCGCGCGAGGTCAACATGCCCTCCGACAACATTGACCGCGCCATCAAGCGCGGCACGGGCGAGCTGCCCGGCGTGGTCTATGAGGAGATCACCTACGAGGGTTTTGGTCCCGGCGGCACGGCGCTCATCGTGGACGTGATGACCGACAACAAAAACCGCTCCTCTGCTGAAGTCCGCAACATGTTCAGCAAGTGCGGCGGCAACATGGGCGGCGGTTCGACCAAGCACCTGTTCCATCGCCGCGGCCACTTCGTCGTGGACAAGTCCAAGGTCAGCGAGGACGACCTGATGACCCTCGCCCTTGACGCCGGCGCGGAAGACATGACGACGACGGACGCGGGCCACGAGATTACCTGCGAGCCGGGGAAGTTCGACGCTGTCCAAAAGGCGTTGGAAGCGAAAGGCATCCAGGCCAACCCCGCGGGACTGACTTATCTGGCCCTCAACCCCGTGCCGATTGGCGACGAGGCCACGGCCCGGGCGATCCTGAGGCTGATGGGCGAGTTGGAAGACCACGACGACGTGCAGAACGTGTATTCCAACTTCGACATCCCGGACGATCTGCTTGCGAAAGCCTCTGTGTAGGTTGGCGACGATGAAGATCCTCGGCGTGGATCCCTCGCTCCGGTCCACGGGCTTCGGCGTGATCGAGGCTGCTGGAAACGCGATGCATGGCCTCACCTTCGGAGAGATCAAGAACAAGCCGTCCGTCTTGCCGTCACGGTGCCTCCTCGACATCCACGACCAGATTCGCGATTGCATCGCCGCCCACAAGCCTGACGCATTCGTCGTCGAGGGCATCATCTACGTCCAGTCCGCGCGCGTTGCCATCGTCATGGGCCATGCGCGGGCTGCGGCCATCCTCGCCGCGGCCGAGGCGGGGTTGACAGTGTTCGAATATGCCCCGCGCAAGGTGAAGGCCGCGGTCACGGGTCTTGGCGGCGCGGGCAAACAGCAAGTGGGCCGGATGGTGCGCGCGCTCCTCGGACTGCCGGAGATTCCACCGCCGGATGCGGCAGATGCACTGGCTGTTGCCATCTGTCATGCGCAGAGCAGTCGTGGTATTGTCGTCGAGCCAGCAAAAGAAATTTAGGAATTAAATCCGAAATCCGAATGTCGAAATCCGAAACGAGCAGGCCAGCGACAGGCAAAAACCGGAAACGGGCGATGGATCCGGAGATGTTCGCTGGTTTTGGATTTCGAGCTTCGGATTTGTTTCGGATTTCGGATTTCGACATTCGGATTTTCCATTCGCCATGATCTCGTTTCTCCGCGGAAAGCTTGTCAGTGCCACGCCCACGCGGGCCATCGTGGACTGCAACGGCGTGGGCTACGAGATCGCCATCCCGCTTTCCAGTTTCGACAAGCTGCCCACCCCCGGCGGTGACGTGCGCATCCTGACCTGTCTCCACGTCCGCGAGGACGCGCAGTTGCTCTACGGCTTCATGACCGAGCAGGAACGGGAGCTGTTCAAGCTCCTCCTCAGCGTCAGCGGCATTGGCCCGAAGAGCGCGCTTACCGTCCTTGGCGGGATGTCGCCGGTGGCGCTCAAGGGCGCCATCGTCGCCAACGACGTGAAGTCACTTTCGAAGATCAAGGGCGTCGGCGCGAAAACCGCGGAGCGGCTCTGTGTCGAGTTGCGCGACAAGGTTGGCGAGATCGGCGCGTTGGAGGCTGCTGGCGCGAAACACGCGCTGTCGCCTGAGGAGCAGAAACTCAACGATGCCATCCTTGCGATGATTTCGCTCGGCTACAAGCGACTGGAAGCCCACAAGGCAGTTCGTGCCGCCTTGGACAAGCTCGGAACCTCCGCTGGCGTTGAAGAGCTTGTGCGGCAAGCTCTGAAGGCCGCTTGATCGGGCAGTGGAGGCGGCGCGGCGCGACGCGGTTACTCGGTGATGATGTCGTTGAAGCCCTTGCCCGCCGGGATCATCGGCAGCACGTGTTCGGTGAAGGGCACGATGACATCGAGGACATAAGGCTCGTTGCTGGCCAGCATCCGTTCGAGCGCAGGGCGCACGTCCCGCTTGAAGACGACGCGCTCGGCCGGCACGCCGAAGCCTTGCGCGATCTGCATGTAGTTCGGGTAGATCTGGTGCGGGTTGCGCGGGTCGCCGAGGTAAGTGTTGCCGCGGACGCCCTGGTAGAAGCGGTCTTCCCATTGCACCACCATGCCGAGGTGCTGGTTGTTGAGGATGATGGCCTTGGCGGCAATGCGTTCGATGTGCGCGGTCGCCAACTCGTGAACATTCATCATGAAGCTGCCGTCGCCGTCAATATCAATGACCTCCTTGTCAGGCCGCGCCACCTTGGCGCCGATGGCGGCGGGGTAGCCGAAGCCCATCGCGCCGAGGCCGCCGCTGGTGATGAACGTGCGCGGCGCGGTGAAGTCGTAGTATTGGCCGGACCACATCTGGTGCTGGCCCACGCCGGTGGTGATGATCGCGTCGCCTTTGGTCAGGGCGCAGAGTTCCTGGATGACGAACTGCGGCATGATGATCCGCGTTTCGTCGTCCTTGAGCAGGTCGTGGACGTAGAGATTGTGGCGCGCCTCATCGGTGACCTTGTAGCGGAAGGGGAACTTGGCCTTTTGCTCGCCGATGGCGGCGCGCCACTTGGCAAACTTGTGCGACGGCGCGCGGGCGATCTTGTTGAGGCGCTGGAGCGCGAGGCGCGCGTCGGCCACCGCGGCGAGGTTGGCGGGCTTGTTCTTGTTGATCTCGCTCGGGTCAATGTCAATGTGGACGATCATGCCGTGCTTGCAGAACGACTTCACGTTGCCGGTCACGCGGTCGTCGAACCGCACGCCGAGCGCGATGAGCAGGTCGGCGTTCTCCACGGCCCAGTTGGCATAGACGGTGCCATGCATGCCGAGCCATTTCAGTGAAAGCGGGTGCGTTTCCGGGAAGCCGCCGATGCCCATGAGCGTCGTGGTCACGGGAATCTGGGTCTTCTCGGCAAATTCGAGAAGTTCCTTGTGCGCGCCGGAACTGATGATGCCGCCGCCGCAGTAGATGACGGGCCGCTCGCTTTTCTCGATGAGGCCGGCCATTTCAGCGAGCTTTGCGTCGAGATCGTCAGCGCACGGCGACGGGTTGTAGCCCGGCAGGTGCACCTCGGTCGGGAACACGGGCTGCGTCGTGGACTGCTGGATGTTCTTGGGAACGTCAATGACCACCGGGCCGGGCCGGCCCGTCCGCGCCACGTAAAACGCTTCCTTGACGATGCGCGGCAAATCCGCGAGGTCGGTGACGAGATAGCTGTGTTTGACGACGGGCAGCGTCAGGCCGAACACGTCGGTCTCTTGGAACGAGGTCTTGCCGATCATCGCCTGTGGCACCTGGCCGGTGATGGCCACCACCGGCACGGAGTCCATGTAGGCGTCGGCGATGCCGCTGACGAGGTTGGTGGCGCCGGGGCCGCTGGTGCTCATGCAGACGCCGACCTTGCCGCTGGCGCGGGCATAGCCGCCTGCGGCAAATGCGCCGCCCTGCTCGTGGCGCGGGAGGATGGTGCGGATCTTCTTTGAGCGGGTCAGTGCTTGGTGAAGCTCCAGCGACGCGCCGCCGGGGTAGCCGAAGATGACCTCGACACCCTCACGCTCCAGGCACTCTACGACGATCTCGGCGCCCTTCATGGGACGGCCGGGGCCGGTCGTCCGCGCGGCGGCAGGGGGGGCAGCCGGGGCAGCTTGCGCCGGCTTGGTCTTGGTTTCGGTTTTCTTCGTCATGGTCGTTGCGCCAAGGGCTAACAATCAAAAGACGCCGGTCCAAACCGCCCGGCGTCGTTGTCGCTATTAGTAACCTGCCGGCAGGTCCAAAGCAACGGGAAATTCGGGCCTGTGGGGGCAAAGGGCGCAACTTGACACACGCACCACGATCAAGTCCCAGAGGGACGGA
>DYDC01000239.1 GCA_020718125.1 Methylacidiphilum sp.
CAGCATCGCCGCAGCTTGGCAAGGCGGGCGTCCCAAGGCGGCATGGGCTTCCAGCCCATGATTTGCAATGGTTCGGATGTGCTTGGGCTGGAAGTCCAAGCCGCCGCGTTGACCGCCGCGGCGGGCGCGTGCTAGCGTCGCGGCCGGTGACATACGACCAGACAGTCGAATATCTCTTCGGCATCCGGCTTTTCGGCATCAAACTGGGCTTGGAAAACATGCGCGCCCTGCTGGGCTTGATGGGCAACCCGCACGAGCGGCTGCGGTTCATCCACATCGCCGGCACCAACGGCAAGGGCAGCGTTGCCGCGATGCTCAACGCCATCGGCAAGCGCGCCGGCCTGCGCGTCGGCCTCTACACCTCGCCGCACCTCGTCAGCTTCTGCGAACGCATCCAGGTCAACGACGTGCCGATCCCGGCAGCGGACGTGGTGCGGCTCGTGACCGAACTTCGCCCGCTAATGCAGCGCGTCGCGGAGATGCCGGGCCAAGCGCACCCAACATTCTTCGAGGCGGTCACGGCCGTCGCGCTCCGCTACTTCGAGGAACAACGCTGCGACCTCGTCGTCTGGGAAACCGGCCTGGGTGGGCGGCTCGACGCGACCAACGTCGTGACGCCGCGGGCCAGCGTCATCACCAACATCCAGCACGACCACGCCGCCTATCTCGGCGACACCATCGCGAAAATCGCAGTCGAGAAGGCCGGCATCATCAAACCGGGCGTTCCCGCCATCACGGCCGCCAGCGAGCGGGTGGCGTTGGATGTCATCGGGCGGACGGCGCGGGAGCTTGGGGCGCCGCTCACGCAGGTCCGAGCCGAGGATTGCCGGCAGTTGCGGGAAGACCTTTGCGGCCAGACGGTGCGCGCCGGCGGCATCGAGTTCGGCATCCCGTTGCTGGGCGCCCACCAAGCGGTCAACGCCGCCACCGCCGTCGCGGCGGCGCGCACCGCGCTGAACCTGCCCGATAACGTCATCTGCTCCGGACTCGCGGCGACGAAATGGCCGGGACGATTCCATGTGTTCCCCGGAATGCCGACGCTGATCCTGGACGGCGCGCACAATCCCGCCGCCGCTGCCGCGCTCGCCGCCGTGATTGACCGCCATTTCCGCGGACAGCCCATCACACTCATCCTCGGCATCCTCCGCGACAAGAACTGCGAGGGCTTCTGCCGCGCGCTAGTGCCGCGCGCCGCCGCGGTGCTGACGGTGCGCGTGGTCAGCGACCGCGCATCCAATCCTGCGGAGCTGGCTGCGGTTTGCCGGCAGGTCGCGTCGCCGACCGCCGTGCGGAACGCCAACACGCTGGCCGCCGCGCTCGACGAGGTGCGGGGCCGCTGCGGCGTGGTCGTCATCGCGGGATCGTTGTTCTTAGTGGGGGAGGCGCTGGCGCATCTGGAACACCGACGCTTCGAGTCGGGGCTGAACCAATGAACGCAGCCGTAAAAGCAGCCGCAACATATCGAGGGCGGTTTGCGTGACGACGAACTTGAACGTCTCGCGGTCGAGTTCATAGACGGCGCGTTGGACCTCGGTGCCTCGCGGGCCGGCCAGCGCGATGAATACCAGTCCCACCGGCTTCCCCGGCGTGCCGCCCGTCGGGCCTGCAATGCCGGTGATGCCGATGCCGAAGTCGCTGCCCGCGCGGGCGCGGATGCCCTCGGCCAGTTCGCGCACGACCGGCTCGCTGACTGCGCCGTGGGCTGCGAGCGTGTCGGACTTCACGCCGACGATCTGCTGTTTCGCGTCGTCGCTGTAGCAGACGACGCCCTGCAGGAACGTCTCGCTGCTGCCGCTGACGTCGGTGATACGGTTGGCCAGCAGGCCGCCGGTGCAGCTCTCGGCCGTCGCCAGCGTCTTCTTTTGGCGGATGAGTTCGCGCACGACGACATCCTCCAGCCGGTCATCCATGCTGCCGAAGACGATGTCGCCGAGTTTCTCACGGATGCGCGCGCCGAGTTCGTCGGCAAGCTGGCGCGCGCGCGGGCCGTGGGTCATCAGCCGCACGTCCACTTCATTGGGCCGGGCACAGTAGCCGATCTCGACATCGGGCTGGCCCGCGATGATCGGCTCGACCCGTTCCGCCACCACGCTCTCGCCCGTGCCAACAGTGCGCCAGGCGCGGCACTCGACGGCAGTGACGAAGCCGCGCTCGCGCAGCAACGGCACGACGTGGTTCTCAAACATCGGCTTCAATTCGCGCGGAGGTCCTGGCAGCAACACCAGCAGCCGCTGCATGGCCGGTTCCACAGGGCCGCCCAGCCGGACCGCGCGCGTTTTTGCCCCGACATCGAACGCCAGTCCGGGCGCGGTGCCGTGGTCGTTGGGCAGCACGAGAGCGCCCTCTGGCACCTGCGCCTGCACGGCGACAGCGGCGGGCGGCTCGAAACCGCGGGCGCGAAACCGCTCATGGATTTTCCGGAGAATGGCATCGTCTTGTCGCAGCTTGCGGCCCAACAGTTCGGCGACAACGTCGCGAGTGTGGTCGTCCGAGGTCGGACCAAGCCCGCCGGTGATGATGACGAGGTCGGCGCGGTTGATCGCCTCGCTGACGGCGGCTTCGATCGCCGGACGGTCGTCGCCGACGGTCACGACGCGGTTGATGCGGATGCCGAGCGCGAGCAGCTTCGGCGCGAGGTAGTTCGGATGAGCGTTGACGATGGCGCCGAGCAACAATTCGGTGCCGGTGGTGATGATCTCGCAGGTGGGCATCGCGCGTGATTCCGGCTAGGGCCGTGGAGGCGGTCCCGGCGGCGCTCCGGGCGCTCCGGGCGGGCGTCCGATTTCCATGATGTAGGGCGTGAGCGTGATGTTCAGCCGGCGCGAACGTCCACCCGAATCAAAGCCCATGAAGAACCGGCTGGAGAATTCCTGGTCCTGCGCGAGGCCGCCGATCTGGATGGACTGGCCGTGTTGCGCGGTGACCTCGGTGGCGAGCCGCTCGATGGCGACCGAGCCGGGGCCGCCGGGCGTCACGAAAGTCAGCTCCGGGATAAGTCGCACGCGGACGAGGTTGCCGGAGGAGCGCGGCTGGATGACGAGCCGCGAGCCGACGCTGCGCCACTGGGCCTGCACGGTGGTGATGCCGATGTGGTGGACGTAGTCGTAGAAGTAGGTGACGAAGTGCTGCGGATACTCCTGCGTGACCTCCAGGAACGCCCGGCCGCCGTCGCCCGCGGTCAGGGTTTGCACCGTGTTTTGGCCAAAACCGGTGCTCTGCGAGGTCCCGCCGATGCCGCCCGGCCCGACCGCCATCCCGTCGCGCCGCGCGCCGCCGGTTTCGTTGAACTGGACGCGGATCTGGATGTTGCGCGCGGGCACGGCGTGCTCTTTCACGACGGCGTCCATGAGTTCAAGCCGCTCCGGCAGGTCCACGACGATGAGCTTGTTGGCGCGCGGGCTGAAGGTGACTTTGCCCTGCGGCGACGCCAGCGCGCGCACTTGCTCGACCAGCGCCTGAGCATCGGCAAAGCCCACGTCCCACGACTTGACCTTGACCTGTTTGATCTCGTCGGCGACGGCCAGCGCGCCCATCCCCATTGCCAGCAGAAGTATGATCGCTCTCATGTGGGCTTTTCCTTCCGCGCCACTGTCGCTGCGGGGCGGCGGTTCGTCAACAACACCGGTGCGGTGTCTTGCTGTTGTATTTGTGTTCCAGCGTCGCGACGAACGCCTGTTCCGGCGGCAGCTTCGTCCGGGCCGCGGCGGCCTCGCCAGTCAGTTCGCGGATCAAGCCGCCCAGCAGCAAGAGCGCCGTCCCGAAACGCCACCACGGCCGGCCCGTCGCGGGATTGGCGACCGCTGGCGGCAGCCAGACCGCGTTCGCCTCGCGGAGCGCGGCTGGTTTGCGTTTCAGCAACAACAGCGCCCACTCGCGGACGGAAACAATCATAATGGCGATGACCAGCGTCAGGAAAATGCCCGCCACGACCGCGTCGAGCTGGTTGTTGAAGATCAGCGTCTTGGTCGCGGCGACTTTCGCGGCCTCGACCTTGCCTGCCACGAGGTCGAGCAGATGTTTCCCGACGGCCTGCGCAAAGATGTGCGCCATGCCCACCGCGAGCGTCGCCGCGCCGCCGAGCACCACGCCGATGAGAATCCACAACATTCCAAGCAGATAGCCGAACTGCGCTGCCAGCACCGGCCCGACCAGCGGCCCCGGCCCGCTGATGGCCGCGAAATGGTGGCCGAAGACGATCCACGGGTTGGTCTTCACGAAATCCCGCCCGTCGTCGTGGACCTCGGCGGGCGTCGCGCGAAGGTCATTCAGCGCGAGCACCTTCGCCGCGATCCACTTCGAGTAAAACCGGTAGCCGATGGTGTAGGTGCAAACGGCCGCGACGATCATCCAAGCCGCGTTGAGCGGTTCGCCGCGTTGGAATGCGATCACCGCATACGCCGCCGCGCCGAGGACGGCCACGGCGACCCACATGAGCATCGTCAGGAATCGTTTCATGGACAAGTGTTGCCGATTCTAGTGGAGATGCGCCATTGGTCAACCTCGCCGTCAAACGATTGCCAGAAGGGGCGCAACTTGACACACGCACCAAGTCCCGAAAGGGACGGTCGAGAATAG
>DYDC01000240.1:0-249 GCA_020718125.1 Methylacidiphilum sp.
CGTTGAAACCGAAAGCTCTGTTGGGCGGATCACGGCGTATTCACGAAGGAGAGTGCAGGATGGAAGGAACGGACTTGGAAGTCCGTTCTACTTCGGCGGCGCAGGCAGAGGGCGAGCACGCGGGAGGCGAGATTGGGGAAGCGAGCGCGTTCGGGCAGGACCAGGAAGCGGCTGTTGTTGACGCCGAGGGCGAGGCGGCGGGGGCGCTGGCGGGGGCTCCAGCCGATCGAAGTTTCACGGGCCTTCAGA
>DYDC01000240.1:258-4575 GCA_020718125.1 Methylacidiphilum sp.
GCGGCACTGTGCGCGGCGGGCGTGCCGGCGTCGCGGGTGATCGAGGCACTGGCGGCAAGTTGCGGCTGGGCGAAGCCGGGCGAGCCGGTGCTGCCGGATGCGCTGGGGGCACGGTTTTCTCTGTCCTGCCTGCCGCGTCAGCCGGTGAGGCTCGTTTTGTCGCGTTCGGCGCGACTCCCGGCTTCAGCGTTTCTTCTGCTGCAGCATCTGGAAGCTGTCGTGCATGGTTTCGAAGTCGGGCAGGAGTTGGGCGTAGTTGGCGGCTCCGCACCAGCTTTGCACCCGGTAGCCGTCTTCCGCCCCCGCATAGACGGTGCAGAAGAATCTCTGTTCTCCGAGATCGGTGGAGGTCCGCGCCACTATCCGGATCGCTTGGAACTGATAGATGGTTTTCTTCTCCTCCTTTTCGATGACCACGCCGGGGTAGAGTTGCTTGATGTTGGCCAGACAATGGTCGCGGAGTATTTCCGGGGCCGTAACTCCCGGTTCCGTGAATATCCGGGCGCGCCCGCGTAGATTCCTCTGCGCCAGTTCCTCTATGGCTTCTTTGTTCCTGACCGCCTCAGGTTCTCTGGTCCATTCCCGGGAAGGGGATATGAAGCCGATTTTCCATTTGGGGTGGGTCACCACGTAGCCGCCGCGCAGGGCGGGTAGTGTCGGGAGTTCCTTCAGGACAGGCCGGACTTCCACCCTCCACATCTGCTGGGTGTATGCGAAAAGTCCCACCAGTCCTCCCAAGACCACCCCACTCACTCCTGCGATTTGTCCTCCCACAGGACGTCGCCGCGCCACCACATACATGCGCACCAGACCCGCAGCCGAGAGTATCGCTGCCAAGCCGCCTCCGACCATCCGCCCCCTGTGGACCCAGATGGAGAACCTATAGACCATCTCGTCCGGGAGCCGGCTGCCGATCAGTTGTTCGAAGGGTGTCAGGCAAAAGAGCGCAAGCGCCGCCCCGGCATACGCCGCGTGGTTCCTAGCTGCGCCTTTCCTTTTCCAGAACCAGATCAGGAGGGCGGCACTGAGGATGCTGACCATCATGAACCCGATCGCCCAGTTGAACGCCTCCGCATACGATTCCGGGGAGGACACTCCGTATGGGTTCATGCCGGGGTGCTCGCTTTGCTTCGCCGCTTGGCGTGCGTTCCGCCCGGTGCTCCTTTACTTCCCTGCTTCACGCGGTTCCCGTCTTCGCCCGGTCAGCTCATTCTCATGGGCATGATAACGTAGAGGAACGGGGCGTTGACCTTGACGACGCCTGGGGACAGCTCGTCGGTCAACTCCATGAAAACCTCGTCATTATCGAGGTTCCGCAGGGGATCCATCAGGAATTCAGGGTTGAAGGCGACTGTGACGTCCGTGCCTTTGTAGTTGATGACCATGGTCTCCTTCGCCTCTCCAACCTCCGGGCTTTTGGCAATGATGCTGAGGTTGTTCTTTGTAAAGTGCATTTTAACCGAATTGGCCGTGTCCGTGCATAGAAGCGACGTGCGCCTCAACGCGGTCAAGAGAGTTTCCCTCTCCAAGGAGACGCGTTCCTTGCTTTCGGTGGGGATGACCTGCCGATAGTTCGGGAATGTCCCCTCGATCAGTTTCGACACGAGCAGGACGTTCTTTCTCTCGGCGGCCACCTTCGTCCCTTCCTGCTCCGTGCCCTTCCCCGCGGCGGCTTCTGCTTCCGTCCCGTGCATTTCGAACGCCATCTGGTTCTCGGTCAGGGTTATCTGGACCTCTCCCTTTTCTCCAAGCATGTGTTCCAGCTCCCTCACCGCTTTTGTGGGGAGAATCGCCTCGGCTTCATTGGCTTTTGGAAACTCCAAGTCCTGCTCCGCCAAGGCCAGCCTCCTTCCGTCGGTTGCCACGATGGTCAGTTTCTCCGCCTTGAATCCCATGAAAATCCCATTCAGCACATACCGGGTTTCGTCGTTTGATATGGCGTAGGCTGTCTTCCTCAGCATGTCCCGGAGGTTTGCTGCTGCAATCTTATAGTGTTTTCCTTCCTCCAACTTGGGCAGGGCCGGGAATTCCTCGGCTGGAAGTCCCACGATCTTGAAAAACGAAGACCCACAGCTTATCGCTGCCATGTTCTTCTCATCCACCTCGATCTCGATTTCCCCTTCCGGCAGCTCGCGCACAATGCTGAAAAACCTGCGTGCCGGAAGGCTGGTTGCTCCCGACCTCTTGACCGTTGCGCTAACCTTCCTCTGGATGCCAACGTCCAAGTCGGTCGTGGTTAATTCGAGAGTTTCGCCGGAAGCCCGCAAAAGCACGTTGGAAAGGATGGGAAGGGTGGTGCGCGAACTGACCACGTTCTGCACTTGCTGGAGCGCATCCAATACTTCAGTCTTTGTAACTTCTATTTTCATAATATCCTTTTCAAAACAGTAGTCGTAGTAACGGTGTGAATAATAGAAAGAAAATACGCTGTCAAGGCTGGCAGACGGGAGTTACGACGAATTGGAGGCGTGAAGAACACACAGAGAAGCCGCCAGAAAAGAGGCAGATGCTCACAAAAAAGGAAAACGCCGGGTTCTTCACAGGGAAACAGAGAGGATGGCGCATGGTTATTCACAGGGGTGCTAACGCTTCAGATGCTGTTGCAGGAAGCCGACCGCCTGGCGGAGCGCCGGGTCGGACTGCATCGCCTTCTCGATCTGGCGGACGGCGTTGATCACCGTCCCATGGTCGCGGCCGCCGAAGGAGTCCCCAATCTGTGAGAGGGAATGTTTGGTCAACTGCCGCGCCAGATACATCGCCACCTGCCGGGGGAAGGCGATCGAAGCCGGGCGGCGCTTGCTGGTCATGTCGGCCAGACGAATGTCAAAATGTTCCGCCACACGCTTCTGGATGACCTCAATAGTCAACGCCCGACGCGCTTCCTCCTGCAGGATGTCACTCAGCAGTGTTTCAACGGCAGATACCGAGAGCGGGCGACCGGTGAGGGAACCATAGGAGGAAGCCCGGATCAGCGCGCCCTCCAAGCGGCGGATGTTGGTGCGGATAGTTTCTGCCAGATAGAAAATGACTTCTTCCGGCAACTGGTAACCGAGCAGGTGTTCCTTCTTGCGAAGGATGGCCACTCGCGTCTCAAAGTCGGGCGGCTGCAGGTCCGCTGTCTGGCCCCACTCGAAGCGGGAAATGAGGCGCTCTTCGAGACCCGCAATCTCGGTGGCCGGGCGGTCGCTGGAGAGCACAATCTGTTTGTGGGCGTCAAAGAGCGTGTTGAAGGTGTGGAAAAACTCCTCCTGGGTCCCCTCCTTGCCCGCGAGCGAATGGATGTCGTCTATCAGCAGGATGTCCGCATGGCGGTAGCGTTTCCTGAAGGCGGACATGGCGTTGGACCGGATCGCCTGGATGAAGTCGTTCAGGAAATGCTCGCACGAGACGTAGAGCACCCGCGTCTTGTTGCGGCGGGCGAGGACGCAGTGGCCGATGGCCTGCAACAAGTGGGTCTTGCCCAGACCGCTGGCGCCGTAGATGAAAAGCGGGTTGTAGGCGCGGCCGGGCGACTGCGCAACCGAGAGCGCGGCGGCGTGGGCCATTTCGCTGTTGGGGCCGACGACGAAGTTTTCAAACGTGTAGCGCTGGTTGAGCAACGGCAACGAGTCAGTGCGCACAGGCTCGTAAACCGGCGCGGGCGCCGGCGCCGGAGCGCGCGTCTCGGGAAGCGGCGCGGCCGCTTGGAGTGAGAATTTCACCGCCAGCGACCGGCCACAGACAGCGGACAGGGCTTCGCGGATGAGGGCGAGATAATTGTCCTGGAGCCAGACTTCGTAAAAGTGATTCGGGATGCCGAGCGTCACGGTATCGTGCGCCAGATCCACCGGCTTGATGGGAGCGAACCACAGATTGAACAAATCCGGGTTGACGCGGGCGCGCAACAAGTCAGACGTGCGCTGCCAAAGCTGAGAAGCATCATCGTTCATGGGCGTTCTTCCATGCCGGCCGGCCGGCGACAGCCATCCGGAAAAGTCGAGTTATTCACCGCTGTTTTTGACCAAAACCGCGTTCGCAGAAAGCGCGGCGAATCGGGCGCGGGGACGCCAAAAGACACACAAAACAGGCCAAGTTGTCGCTCAAAAGTCACTAATCCACTCCTTGCAGCCGCTCCGGGCGGCTCAAAATCTCGGCTATTCGCTC
The DNA here is from genome assembly GCA_020718125.1 of Methylacidiphilum sp. Classification (GTDB taxonomy): domain Bacteria; phylum Verrucomicrobiota; class Verrucomicrobiia; order CAIQCK01; family CAIQCK01; genus JACRKA01. Next base: position 4,402 of record DYDC01000240.1, read on the forward strand.
CAATTCGGCGCCGCGTCAACCACCGGCATTTTGCGAAACAGTGAGTTACCCACAAGTTACTCACAGCGCATGTCGCTACCCGCCTTCGCCGCTGCGGGCGGCGGATGCTAGAGATGCGAGGCGCCACTGACAAGAAAAAATTTCTTCCCGCAGCTTGCGGGGCGCAACTTGACA
>DYDC01000241.1 GCA_020718125.1 Methylacidiphilum sp.
GCCGCTGTCGTCTGCGGAAGTCCCACAGCGTGTTGGCATCCGGCGCCTTGTCGGCCAGCGTCCAGCCGATGAACTGCTGGAAACTCAAGCGGTCGTTAACCTGATATTCGGTCTGCTCGTCGGAGGGATCGTAGAAGCGTTGCACCATCAGCGCCTTGAACATCTTCAGCGGATCGTTGGGGCGCGGCCCGCCGGGGCCTTTGGCCGGTTTGTCCCAGAGGCTTTCCAACAGCGGGCGAAAGCTCTCCCAGTCGATCACGGCATCGAGGCGGCTCAACGAATTGCCCTTGGCCAGGAGCCATTGGACGCGCAGTTCCACATCAAAGAATCCGGGAGCTTGGGAGGCTTTGCAGCTCTTTTTCAAGGTCTTCATGCGACCATTGTATCAGCGCTTTCCTCCACAGCGATAAGTTTCGTCCTTCTCCGTCATTTGTTTCTGAGTTACCGGAGGTTCCCTAAAGGAAATTCGGCTCTGTCATTGGTTTCGCTCCTCAAATCGCTTCAACTCGCCAACGTGCGCCATGATCTTCTGGATTGCGGCTGCAGCGTCCTCCATGTCTTGTTTGTCGCCCAAGAGGACGTTATGCCTCAAGGCAATGCCGTTTGCCGCTATCCTGCGAGCATTTGGACAGGAGCGATCAAAAGGTGTTGGGCCCCGTTCCCATGCTTCCTTTACCCACGGACACTCTTTCAAGAAAACCTCCTTCCGAAACAGCGGATTGTCAGGAACCGCAATATCGTAACCTCGAAGACATGGGATTCCTTCGGCGTTCAAGGCGCTTACAAACATGTCTCGGGAGACACCCGCAAAACACTCGGGTTGGTATTCAAGGAGATACCAGAAATACGCCTTAGTGGTGGTCCTTGTGTCGCGGTGCTGAGGCTTTATGCCTGCTATGGGAGAGAGAAGGCCGGTCAGATACGCGGCATTTTCTTCTCTCCTTTGGACGTGCCGCGGTAATCTTTGAAGCTGTGCAAGCAAAACAGCCGCCTGAAACTCTGAGAGCCTTTGGTTGCCGCCAGGAACAGAGTGCTCAAAGGCGGGTCTATCCTCTTTCCTGCCGAAGGCGGTGTAAAGAATGCATCTCTCGTAAATCTCGGGCGAGTCTGTAATGATCGCTCCTCCCTCGCCGCAAGTCATCGTCTTGGAGGATTGGAAACTGAACGAGCCGGCATCGCCTATGGAACCCGCCTTCCTGTCTTTCCACACCCCGCCAATGGCATGAGCCGCATCCTCAAGGACAAACAACCCGTGCCGCTTTGCCACCCCTATAATCTTGTCCATGTCACAGAATTCACCGGCTATGTGAACCGGGATGATACCTTTGGTCTTTGGAGTAATTGCCCCCTCGATCTGCTCCGGGTCAATGCAAAAGGTTTCGGGGTCCACATCCACAAACACAGGTATTGCATTCACTCTCAGAACCGCAATGGCAGTCGCAACAAATGTGTATGCCGGGACGATGACCGTATCACCAAAACCGATTCCCGCAGCCTTGAGCGCTATCTCCAGGCTGACCGTTCCGTTGTTCACGGGAAGTCCATGCTTCACCCCATGATACTCGGCGAACTTGGCGCCAAACTCGGCAACCTTTGAGCCCGGTCTGTTCCCTCTTGGACCTGCTCCCCAATCGCGACTTTCCAGGACCGACCTTACGTTTGCAAGCTCCTCCTGACCCCAAACAGGCCATGCAGGGAATGGCTCTTTCCTTGACCTCTCGCCACCAGAAATAGCCAAGTTTTCCGACATAGACAATTCTCCGATTTTCATGGCCGTTGTGCGGCGGCAGCTTTCCGGGGTTTCTCGAGCACACTCTCCAGCGAAACGGGACGGCCGCCTTGCCGTTTGCTCTCGTCGGCGGCTTCCATGAAGGCGTAGATCTCGATGGTCTGTTCGGCGGTCACAGGGGGCTTCCCGGTCTTGAAGAACTTGGCAATCTCCACCAACAGCGGTTCATAGCCCTCGAACTTGCCGGCCGGGGCGATCCCCTTTTCGCCAAACACCATGCCGCCAAACCCGCGCGCCCCTTCACGGATACCCCGCAATGTGCCTACGCGGCCATCGTTCCACACGCCCACCACGAAGTCGGCGTTGTCCGCCCGGACACGGCTCACGGACACACAGCCGGGACCCATGATCGTAAACAGCAGCTCCGTGCCGTGGATGCCGTAGTGGAACAGGTCGGGATGGCTCGGCTCCAGTGGCGAGTTCGGGCTGTAGGCATCGCAGCCCAGAACCTTGCCGATCTTCGGATCGTTTCGCATGCCGTAAAAGCCCGCGCTATAGCGGAGCGACGAGCTGGAGAAGCATGGCACGCCGGCTTGCTTGGCCAGCTCGAAGAGCTTCACTGTGTCGACCAGCGAGGCCGCCACCGGCTTGTCGATGAAAAACGGCTTCCGGGCGGCGATGACTGCGCGGGCCTGGGCCAGGTGCGGCCGGCCGTCGATGCTCAGGATCATCACCGCATCGGATTTCTGGATTACGGCCTCGATAGAGTTGAGGATCTCCACGCCCAGTGCCCGGACCGGCTCTAGCGACTTCTTGAGCACCTCCTGGCTGTATGCTACGTCGGGACTCCCGCCGGGATAGGCCGCCACCACGCGCACGCCGGCCAGCTCGCCCGTCTTCTTCGGATCGTTCAAGATCCTGGTGAAGGGCAAGCCGTGGGCGTCCAAGCCAATAATGCCGACCCGGATCTCGGAGGGCGGCGCGGCACCGCAAGGCCAACTAGTGACCGCTGCGATCATCGCGCTCAAGAACATCGTGTATACGCACAGTCTTCGCCTCATTTCAACCTCCGGTAACAAGTTCACGGGCACTTCCTAGCGATGGGTTGTTTCATTTCGTGTCATGGGACATACCTCCGTCAAAGCGAGACTGGATCAAATCACCTTGCTGACTCCGGGCAGGGCAATCGGATAGCGGCCGTCCGCACCTGCCACCACGGGCGGCTCGGCGTCGAAGGCATACTTCGCCGGCCCCAGACGCACCTGGGAGTTCAACGCCTTCTCCCACTCGATCATCTGGCCGGAGTAGCTGGCCATCCGGCCCAGAATGCCCGTCATCGTGGCCACGGCGGCATACTCCACCTCGTTGTGCGGCTTGTCACGCCGGATGGCGTCGAAAAGCACGTCAAGCTCCACTTGGTAGGGATTGGCGCTGGCTCCGCTGAACCGCCAGGCCGTCTCGCCTTCGATTTGTGCCCGGGGGGTAATCATCGCGTGGCCCTTCGGCCCATCCGCGTTGACAGACTCCTCACTCCAGCAGCCGAGCATCCGTCGCAGTTGGGCGAACAGCTTGCTGCCGTCCGCGTAAGTAAACTCCACAAAGTGATGATCGAACTCATCGCCCTGCTGGGTGGGCTGGTAGAACGTCCGCCCACCCTGGCCTTGCGCTGAAACCGGATGGTCTCCTTTGACCCAGTTATAGATGTCAAAGTAATGCACCATCGTATCAACGAGGTAGTCGCCGCAGAGCCAAACGAAGTGATACGGGTTGCGGAGTTGATACTCCATTTCCGTCATCTGCGGAGGGCGCGGCAGCGACTCGCGCGCAAAAACCTGCCTGTTGCTGTAACAACGCATCAAGAGAATCGGTCCAATGGCCCCGCCCTTCAGACGGTTGACGGTCTCCTGAACGCGAAGGCTGTGCCGGTTATGCAGCCCCACCGCCACCTTCAGGTTCTTCTTCTTCGCCTCCTCGTTCGCCGCCAGCACCTGACGGACGCCCGGCGCATCAAGCGCGATGGGCTTCTCCATGAACACGTGCTTGCCCTGCCGGACGGCATATTCGTAATGCATCGGCCGGAAGTGCTGGTGCGTCGCAAGAATCACCACGTCGGCCCCGCTGTCGATCGCCGCCTTGTAAGAGTCGAACCCCACAAAGCGACGCTCCGGAGGCACTTCGATCTTCGCCCCCAATCCCTCAGGCATCTCCCGATCGTAAGTTGCCTGCCGGCTCCTCATCAGATTTAGCAGACTGGCTTCCAGACGATCCGCGAACAGGTCGGCCATCGCCCAAAGCTTGACTGGACCTCGGGTCGAGAGCGCCTGGGCCGCCGCCCCCGACCCCCGGCCACCGCAGCCGACCAAGGCCACCTTGATCGTGTCGTTGCCGGCCGCAAACGCCGCGCGCTCGATGGTCAACCCGGCGACCAGTGGGCCGCTCGCGGCTGCGGCCGAAGTCTTCAGGAAACCACGGCGTGAGATTCCCGGTGTAGCGTTTGATTCGTTCGCTTTCGTTTTCATCGTGCGCTGCCTTTCCGGCGCGGTCTGCACCGCATGACCTCTTGGAGGCTTGACCTGCCAAATGTCCGTTCAAGGGCAACCTCGCTGCGCTCGGTGATCAGAGGATGCGGTAGGCGGCGGCTATAGCCCTGCGTTGTCTTCATTACCGCATTCATCCTTTGATTCTTGTTCAAGAACGCGCGCAGATTACTTCAGCGTGCCGCGTGCCGTCAAGCGGCAAAAACGCGCGGTTTTCAGCACGGGCGCAACTTGCCACACGCACCACGATCAAGTCCCAGAGGGACGGACGAGAATAGCCCGGCAC
>DYDC01000242.1 GCA_020718125.1 Methylacidiphilum sp.
CTAGCGGACAGCAAACAAAATCATTCCTTTCGGCGCGGCGGCGGGTAAAATGCCGGCCTGCGATGATCACCGCGCGCACATTTGCCGAGTCGTGGCCGATCCACCTGGTGTTGCTGGTGGCGGCGGCGTTGCTGTGGTGGTGGCATCCGGCGGCGGGCGTGGCGGGGCTGCTGCTGGTGGCGTTCAACGTCAACTTCTTCCGCGACCCCGAGCGGCGGATTTCGGGCGACGCGCGGGCGATCGTGTCGCCGGCGGATGGGAAGGTGGTGGAGGTGCGGCCGGCGCGGGAGGGGAAGTTCATCGGCGGGGAGGCGGTGATGGTGGGGATTTTCCTGAACGTGTTTGACGTGCATGTGAACCGCGCGCCCATCGCCGGCGAGATCAAGCTGTCGGAGCACGTGCCGGGCAAGTTCCTGAACGCGCTGCGGCCAGAGTCGGCGCTGGAGAACGAGCACCAGATTCTCGGTTTGCAGGACGGGGAGTTTCGCGTCACGGTGAGGCTCATCGCGGGCGTGATCGCGCGGCGAATCTGCATCTGGAGCCGCTTGGGCGACCGCGTCGAGAAAGGGCAGCGCATCGGCATGATCCGCTACGGTTCGCGGGCGGAGGTCTATTTGCCGGCGGGTTGCGAAGTGGCGGTGAAGGTCGGCGACCGTGTGAAAGGAGGAGCCAGCGTCCTTGGCTGCCGAAAACAATAAACCGTCGGTGAATGGCGACGACGCGGGCATCGGCCCGGTGTATGTGCTGCCGAACCTGTTCACGGCGGGCAACCTGCTGTGCGGGTTCTTCGCGCTGACGTGGGTGTTCCAGTTCGGGGGGCGCGGCGGCGAGGACTGGACGCTGATCCAGCGGGCAATCTGGCTGATCCTGGGCGCGTTCGCGTGCGATTTCCTCGACGGGCGCGTGGCGCGGTTCGGCGGCAAGGAGTCGGCGTTCGGGCGGGAGTTCGATTCGCTGGCGGACCTGGTGAGCTTCGGCGTGGCGCCGGCGTTCCTGGTCTATCGGATCGTGCTGCAGGAGTTCCCGCAGACGGGCTGGATGGTGGCGGCGGTGTATCTGGCGTGCGGGGCGCTGCGGCTGGCGCGGTTCAACATCCTGGCGGCGCGCGGCGCGTCGTCGAAGGAGTTCGTGGGGCTGCCGATCCCGGCGGGGGCGGCGATGGTGGTCAGCGTGACGCTGTTCATGATGTGGATTGAGAAGAAGGATATCGTCACCGCGGCCGGCACGCCCGAACACCCGCTTGGCCCTTACCGCTGGGTGCTGTGGGTGCTGATGCTGCTGGTGAGCGGGCTGATGGTGAGCACGGTGAAGTATCCCACGTTCAAGAAAGTGGACTGGTCGCTGCGGGAGTCACTGGCGGCGTTGGTGGGGACGCTGGTGGTGGGGTTCTTCGCGCTGCAATGGCCGGAGGTGACGCTGTCGGCGTTGTTCGTGTCTTACCTGATCTACGGCCTGGTGCGGCCGTGGGTCTCGAAGCGGTTCCGCCGTGAGATCGAAATCGGTGACGAGGACGAAGACGAGAAAGCGTGAACGCTCCGCCCGATTTCCTGACGCCCGCGATCGCCGGCCTGGTCAGCGGCTTCTTGATGTCCATCCCGGTGGGGCCGGTGAACATCACGGTCATCAACGAGGCGCTCAACCGCGGTTTCCTGCGGCCGTTTCTCATGGGCGTGGGCGCGGTGACGGCGGAGGCGATCTACTGCGCGCTGGCGTTGACGGGGTTCCAGTCGGTGCTGGACTGGCCCTATGTGCGTTCGACGATGGTGCTGGTCAGCTTCCTGGTGGTGACGGTGCTGGGGTTCCGGTATCTCGCGGCGAAGGGCGAGCCGGGCGACCGGGCGTCGGCGTTTGTGGAGTTTGAACTGGAGGAGAAGCTGCACTGGCACCGCGGCTATTTCGTGGGGATGGGCATGACGCTCGGCAATCCGTTCATCCTGCTGGTGTGGGGGACGCTGGCGGCGTTTCTCTACGAGCACAACCTGGTGCGCGAAGGCGCGCTGAACCAGCTTGCGTTTGTGGCCGGCATGGCGGGTGGTGGCACGCTGTGGTTCTTCGGGCTGGCACAGCTTACGTCTCGCAAGCACCGCAAGGTGTCGCCAGACACGCTGCGCATCCTGACGCGCATCTCCGGCGTCGGCCTGCTGGCGGTCGGCGCGTTGCTGGGCGCCAAACTGGTGCAGGCGATGGCGGGGGCGGAACTGGCGGGAGCGGGGCTGCTGAAACACTTCCGTTAGGACGCCCAACCGCGGGCGAACTTCCGCAGATACTTCAGCGACACCTCGAAATCCCCCGGCAACGGCGCAACCAGTTCCAGCGGCTGGCCTGTCACCGGATGGGCCACCTTCAACCGTTCCGCGTGCAGCGCCAGCCGGCCGATGAGCGGGTGCTCGGCCTCGTTGGCGTGCGGCTTGTAGCCGGGCTTGAGATGTGACAGCAACAGCACGCTCCGCGAGCCGAGGCCATAGAGGGGGTCGGCGAGGATGGGATGGCCCGCATGCCGGAGGTGGACGCGGATCTGGTGCGTGCGGCCTGTTTCCGGCTCGCACTTCACTAGTGCCACAGCGCCAAGCGAGGTGGTCGTGTCCTGGCCGCGCAGGAACGGGAACCGGAACCGCTCCAGCACGCGAAAGCGCGTCAATGTCAGCTTGCCGCCGTGGCGGCGCTCGCATTGCAACCACGGACGCGCCGGATGTGGCCCGATCTTCAACTCGACGGCGAACTCATCCTCCGCCGGCACGCCTTCGACCAGCGCCAGGTAGCTCTTGCCCACAGTCCGGTCGTTGAATTGTTTGGCGAGCGCGCGCAAGGCGTCCCGCGTCTTCGCCAGCAACAGCAGCCCGCTGGTGTCAGCGTCGAGACGGTGGACATTGGCCAGAAAAGTCAGGTTTCGCTCCCGGACCCATGCCGCGCCGGTGTCCAGCGCGCGGCGCACGGCGGACATGAGGTTGGGCTTTTCCTTGTCGTAGGTGTCGGGCGACACCATCAAGCCGCCCGGTTTGTCCAGCGCCAGCAGCGCGTCGTCCTCGTAAAGCACCGCAAGCGCGGTTGACGCGCCCGGCGCCACCGGCAACCTGATCTCGTTCATAGAGTGTCGTTGATTCATCAGTCGTCACGTATCACATCTTGCGCGCTCGGAACGCTTGCCCTAGATTCGTCCGCCTCACGTTATGAAACCCATCAGGAACGAGCAAGCCGTATGATTATGCCCCGCGAACCGGGTTACCTCGACCGCGCCGACGAAGCGTATGACGCCGGCCGGCTCGAGGAAGCCGCGGCACTTTACCAGAAGCATATCGAACTCGAGCCGGACTCGCCCGACGGCCACCAAGGTGTCGGCTTGAGCCTGTGGGGCATGGAGCGGTATGGCGAGGCGCTCAAGGCGCTCAACACGGCGCAGAAACTCGATCCCGAAGGCGCTGACATCGCCATCAACCGCGCCGCGCTGCTGACCGACCATCTGGAGCGGCACCTGGAGGCCGTGGCGGTTTGTGGCGGCCTGATGCGCCGCCGCCTGAAAAAGGCCGACCTGCGCGACGCGCGCTACTTCGCCGCCAAGGCGCACTTCCGCCTCGGCAGCGATTCGAAGGCCATTGCGCTGCTCGAGTCGGCGCTGCGCGAGTCGCCTGACGACATCGAGCTGTTGATCTGGCAGGCGCACGTGTTCTTCGAGAGCGGCCACTACGAGAAAGCGAAGACGGTCCACGAACGCTGCCTGCAACTCGACTCCGAGGATCCGGGCATCCACTGGGACTACGGCCTGGTGCTGGAAAAACTCGGTCTGGAACCGGAGGCGCGGCGCGAGTTCGAGAAGGCGCATGAACTGGCGCCGGAGGACTTCCTCGCGCCCATCACCATCTCACCCAAGGAGATGGAAGCCGTGGCACGCCGGACGTTGGGCGACCTGCCGGAGGATTTCCGCGAGGCGATCCGCAACGTGCCGGTCATCATAGACGATTTCCCGTCGCGGGCGTTCGTCCGGGAAAACCCGACGCTCGGCCCGCAACTGCTCGGCCTGTTCACCGGCAACGCGCACTATGAAAGCGCGCCGGCGCCCACGGCCATCCTCCTGTTCCGCAAGAACATCGAAAAGGTCGTTGCCGACCGTGAAGAGCTGGAAGAGGAGATCCGCAAAACGCTGCTGCACGAGATCGGCCATTACCTCGGCCTGGACGAGGACGATCTGCAGGCGAGAGGTTTGGCGTAGGAAGCTCGCGGCGAACCCGCGGCAGGGAGAATCCCCGCTTCATTCTTTCGGACGCTTCGTGTTTGCCACGTCCCCGGGAGCTTTCTGTGCGTTGCGCTGCTAACAGCCATCAGACGGTTGGGGATAGATTTCTGCGGCGAGATCGAGAAACCCGCGCCAGGCACCGGACACGACGGCGATGGTGAATGGCTGTGCAAGAACAACGGCGCCATCCGTCAGCTCCGTTAGGAGCGTCATGTTGATAGCCCGACCACCAGCGATAACCTCAAGCTCCGTAGGAAAAGCGGCTTACTCCATCATCCCATCTCGCCATCGTCGTTAGCTCTCAGTTCTCAGCTTTCAGCTTT
>DYDC01000243.1 GCA_020718125.1 Methylacidiphilum sp.
AATTCAATTCAACATCCGATGCCGCCGACCATCGCCAACTCCGCCTGCCGCGCAGCGGCTCAGTTCAACGATTCGTTCCACGCGCGCATGTTCAACGACGAGGGGGAGATTCTCGGCCGGACCGATTGGCCCGCCAGCGCGCGCAAGGAATGGCAGTGGATACCGCTGGCCATCGGTGGCGGGCGGAAGCCGACGGCGCTGGAGTTGCCAGCGGGGATGGTGAACGTGCAACTGCGCGTGCGCGAAGCGGGCACGAAGATGGACCGGCTCTTCATCACACCGAATGCGAACGAACGTCCGAAAGAGCAGACCGCTTTCTTGACACGGGAATGGCAGGGCGCGACCGCCGGGCGCGCCGAACGCGGTCTTTTTGCGGGAAACTGCGGCGCGCCCGGCGGTCGCGCCCTGCCAACTGCGGAACATGTCTGTGTGAATAATTGGGCGCGCGGGCCGCGCGGCCCACTCTATTTCTTCGCGTCGGGCTTCTTCTCCTTCTTCACGAACTTGATGGAGACGGAGTTGATGCAGTAGCGCTGGCCGGTGGGGGCGGGGCCGTCGTCAAAGATGTGGCCGAGATGGCCGCCGCATTTCGCACAGAGGACTTCTGTGCGGACCATGTTGTGGCTGTGGTCGGGCTGGAGCTTGACGTTGTCCTTGGCGAGCGCGGCGTGGAAGCTTGGCCAGCCACAGTGGGAATCGAACTTGGTGTCGGAGGAAAAGAGCGTCGTGCCGCAGCCGGCGCAGTAGTAAGTGCCCGGCTCCTTGTTGTTCCAGTATTCGCCGGTGAAGGCGCGCTCGGTGCCTTTCTCGCGCAGGACGTGATATTGCTCGGGCGTCAGGATTTTGCGCCACTCGACGTCGGTCTTGGTGATCTGGTTGGTCATGGTTCCCCCTTTGGCTGGCACGCAAGCCGGTTTCTTGTCGCCGGCGCCGGCGAACGCGACGGGCAGGGCGAGTGTCAGCAGGATGAGAAGTCGTTTCATGTCAGTGCCAGTTTACGACAGACGGCGCGTGTCTGCCAACATCGTCTCCCCTGAAAACAGTTCCGCCAGTCCGAGGACCTGCCCCGGGCTGGCGGAAAAACTGCGCTCGATGCGCGACGCTACTTCTTCTGCTTCTTCTTGTCGAAGGAGGCGTCGAAGGCGCGGGCGCTCGGCTTGAAGTCCACCTTGCGGACGAACGCGCAGGCTTCCTTGGCGCCGTGCTCGCGGTCCATGCGGCTGTCTTCCCACTCGACGCTGAGGGGGCCATGATAGTTGACGTCGTTGAGGGCGACGATGATCTCCTCGAAGTTGATGTCGCCGTGGCCGAGGGAGCGGAAGTCCCAGTAACGCCGCGCGTCGCCGAAGTTGACGTGGCCGCCGAAGACGCCGACGGAGCCGTCGCCGTGGCCCCACCACACGTCCTTCATGTGGACGTGGAAGATGCGGTCGCCGAAGCGGCGGATGAACTTGACGTAGTCCACGCCCTGGTAGCCGAGATGGCTGGGGTCGTAGTTGAAGCCGAAGGCCGGGTGATTGTCGAGGGCCTGCAGCGCGCGCTCGGCGCTGGCGATGTCGAACGCGATCTCGGTCGGATGGACTTCGAGGGCGAACTTGACGCCGAGCTTCTTGAACTCGTTCAGGATCGGGGTCCACCGCTTGGCGAGGTCCTCGAAGCCCTTGTCAATGCACGTGGGCGACACGGGCGGGAAGCTGTAGAGGTAGGGCCAGATGCTGGAGCCGGTGAAGCCGTTGACGACCTTGACGCCGAGGTTCTTGGCGGCGTGGGCGGCGCGGATCATCTCCTCGGCGGCGCGCTTGCGGACGCCCTCGGGTTTGCCGTCGCCCCAGACGTGGGCGGGCAGGATGGACTTGTGGCGCTCGTCAATCTGGTCGCAAACGGCCTGGCCGACGAGGTGGCAGGAGATGGCCCAGGTCTTCAGGCCGTGCCGCGCGAGGATCTGATGGCGCGTGTCGCAGTAGGCCTTGTCCTTGGCGGCCTTGATGACTTCGAGGTGGTCGCCCCAGCAGGGGATCTCGATGCCATCGTAGCCGAACGACCTGGCTTTCTGGCAAAGGACATCGAAGGTGAGGTCGGCCCATTGGCCGGCGAAGAGGGTGACGGGGCGTGCCATGAGGTGGTTCTCCTGGAGTTGAGGTTGCTGACGATCAGTGGGACAAAAACTTGTAGAGGAAGGCGAGGAAGCAAAGGATCGCAACGAGCGCAAGGCCGATGATGATCCACTGGAGCGTTTTGGCGGTCTTGTCCTGCTTCTTCTTGAACGGCGAGACGTTCTGGAAAACCGTGCTCCGGCCCTGGCGCACCGACGCGAGGTCAATCCCACGCTTGATGGGCGGCAGCGGCCTGCTGGAGTGCTTCGCATCGCTTTCGTAACGGCACTCGAACCGCCCGAAGCGCACGGCTTCGCCGCCGGCGAGCTTGCGCTCGGTGATCAGTTCGCCGCCGACGCGCGTGCCATTGGTGGAGTTGAGGTCGCGCAGCAGGTAGTCGTTGCCGTCAAGCGCCAACTCGGCGTGGTTGGTGGAAACCGACCCATCCTCGATGCGGATGTCGTTGGTCGGGCCGCGGCCCAGCTTGAGGTTCTCGCCGATGAGCGGGAACTCCTTGCCCGCCATTTCTTCGGATAGGACGATGAGTTTCGGCATGGTCAGAATCGAGTATGCGCCGCGGCAGTTTTTGGCATAGGGCCGCCGTTCAAGTCAAGCCCGCTGACAACGTGCCGGTCTTCAGCCGCCGCAGCCGTTTCAACACCGGGTTGGCGCCCCGGCCAAAGTAATCGTGGAGCCGCTCGTATTCCGCGTAGAGCTGGGCGTAAACCTCCTGCGCGGCCTTGTGCGGGCGGTGGTGCTCCGGCCGCACGCGCCCCATGTGCCGCGCCGCCTCGGTCAGCGAGTGGTAACCGCCCGCCGCCTTGCCCGCCGCCACCGCCGCGTGCATCGCCGCGCCCAGCGCCACGGTGTGCGGCGATTCGGCCACCTTCACCGTCCGGCCGGTCACGTCGCTCAAGATCTGCATCAGCAGGCTGCTGTCCTGCGCCAGCGGTCCGCAGGCCACCAGTTCGTCCACGGCCACGCCCGCCTTTACGAAAGTGTCCACAATCTTGCGCGCGCTGAACGCCATCGCCTCCACCAGCGCGCGATAAATCTCGTGCGGCCGCGTCTGCGTCGTCGCGCCGAGCAGCACACCGCCCAGTTCCGGGTCCATCAACACGCATTGCGCACCGTTCCACCAATCCAGCGCCAGCAAACCGCTCTGGCCCGGACGCAACGCCGCCGCCCGCCCCTCCAGCGCCTGCACCACCGTCAACCCACGCTTGTCGGCATCGAGGTTCACATCACAGGACGCGCCGTTTTGCAGGAACCACGCCAACAGGTCGCCGCCGCCCGACTGGCCCGCCTCGTAAGCCCACAGCCCCGGCACAACGCCATCCTCCACCACACCGCCGACACCCTCGATCTCGCGCCGATCGCGCGCCAGCAGCAGATGGCAAATCCGCCCGCCGGTGATCACGCACAACCGGCCCGGCTCCGTCACGCCGCACGCGGGCGGCGCCACGTGCGCGTCCACGATGCCCACCGCCACCGGCGTGCCCTCCTTCAGCCCCGTCAACGCCGCCGCCTTGCGGCTCAACCCGCCCGCGCTCGACCCGATCTCGTAGATCTCCAGCCCGCCGAGCTTCTCGTCGAGCACGCGCTCCAGCTTCGGATGCAACGCCTTGAAAAAGTCATAGTGCGGATAGCCGCCCCGGTCCTTCAGCCACATCGCCTTGTAGCCCGCCGCGCTGTTGTTGCGGCGCGAGCGGCCCTCGAGCTGCCACACGATCCAGTCGCTCGCCTCGATGAACTCATCCGCCGCCTCATACACCTCCGGCGCCTTCTCCACCGTCTCCAGCAGCTTCGCGAAAAACCATCGCCCCGAATACCTCCCGCCGCAGCGTTTCAGGAACTCCTCGCCGCGTTTCTGCGCCAGCCCGTTGATCCGGTCCGCCAGCGGCTGCGCCACGCGATGCTTCCAGAGCTTCGCCCACGCGTGCGGGTTCGACCGCCACTTCGGCATGAAACACAACGGCGTGCCGTCGCTCTCCACCGGCAGCACCGTGCTCGCCGTCGCCGCCGTGCCGATCCCGACCACGTTTTCCGGCGGGACGTTCGCCTCGCGCATCACCGCCGGCACCGCCGTCTTCAGCACGTCGAGGTAATCCTTCGGATCCTGCAACGCGAACTCCGGCGGCAGCTTCGCGCCGCCCGCGTCGGCTGGCAGCTTGTCGGTGATCGCGCCGCTGGCGTATTCGCGGACCGCCGTGGCCACTTCCTTGCCGTCGTTGACCCGCACCAACAGCGCGCGCGCCCTCGCCGTGCCGAACTCCAACCCAATGACGTATTTTGTATTTGGCATATTTTGCATTTGGCATCCTGAGTTTATCTCCAGCGCCAATTATAGACCGCCCCTCCCGCTGCACAAGGCAAGAAACTCGATCCCCCGACGCCCGGGCGCAACTTGACACACGCACCAAGTCCCGAAAGGGACGGTCGAGAAT
>DYDC01000244.1 GCA_020718125.1 Methylacidiphilum sp.
TTGAACAAGAATCAAAGGATGGATGCGGTAACGAACGACAACGGAGGGCTGTACCGGCTGCGCGCCCCATCTTCCACTGACCGAGCGCGGCGAGGTTGCCCTTGTAACAACTGAAAACACATAACGAGAAAGTTCCTGAGTCATGGCAAAGTCTAAAGCTTCGAAAGCGGCCAAGTCCGCCAAAGGCGGCAAGGCCTCCAAATACGTCTATTTCTTCGGCGACGGCAAGGCCGACGGCGACGGCAAGATGCGCGCGTTGCTGGGCGGCAAAGGCGCCAATCTCGCGGAGATGACCCGCATCGGCCTGCCGGTGCCTCCCGGATTCACCATCACCACCGAGGTCTGCACTTACTACTACGAGAACAAACGCGTTTATCCGAAGGTTCTCAAGGACCAGGTCAACGTCGCCATCGCCAAGCTCGAGGCGCTCCTCGGCAAGAAGTTTGGCGACACCCACAACCCGCTCTTGGTCAGCGTCCGCTCCGGCGCGCGCGACTCGATGCCGGGCATGATGGACACCATCCTCAACCTCGGCCTCAACGACGAGACGGTGCTGGTCGTCGCCAAGAAGAGCGGCAACCATCGCTGGGCGTGGGATTGTTACCGCCGGTTCGTCCAGATGTATGGCGACGTCGTCATGGGCGTCCAGAAGCAGGGCAAGGACGACCACGAGCCGTTCGAGGAGGTCATGGACCGCCTCAAGGAAGAGGTCGGCGTGAAGCAGGACGTGGACCTGACCGCTGACAATCTCAAGGAACTCGTCCGCCGTTTCAAGGACCTCATCCTGAAACGCACGGGCAAGGAATTTCCGCAGTGCCCCATCGAGCAGATGTGGGGTTCGGTCGGCGCCGTGTTCGGCTCCTGGAACAACGACCGCGCGATCGTGTATCGCCGGAAATACGGCATCCCGCACGAGTGGGGGACGGCTGTCAACGTCCAGGCGATGGTGTTCGGCAACCTCGGCGGCACCAGCGCCACGGGCGTTGCGTTCACGCGCGACCCGGCCTCCGGCGAGAAGGTGTTCTACGGCGAGTATCTGATCAACGCGCAGGGCGAGGACGTCGTCGCGGGCATCCGCACGCCGAACCCGATCGCCAAGCTCGCGCAGGAAATGCCCGCGGCCCACGCGGAACTCGAATCGGTCCGGCAGCGCCTGGAGACACATTTCAAGGACATGCAGGACTTCGAGTTCACCATTGAGGACAACAAGCTCTACATGCTCCAGACCCGCAACGGCAAACGCACCGGCCTCGCCGCCGTGCGCATCGCCGTCGAGATGGTCGAGGAGAGGTTGATTGACTGGAAGAGCGCGGTGAAGCGCATCCCGGCCGATTCGCTGGCCCACGTGCTCGCGCCGATCTTCAACCGCAGCGATCGCGCCGAAGCCGAAAAGGCCGGCCGGTTGCTCTGCAAAGGCCTGCCCGCCGGTCCGGGCGCGGCCTCCGGCAAGATTGTGTTCAATGCCGAAGACGCCGTCCACGAAGCACACAAGGGCAACCGCGTGCTGCTCGTCCGCACCGAGACCACGCCCGAGGACTTGCGCGGCATGATCGCCGCCGAGGGCATCCTCACCGCGCGCGGCGGCGTCAGCAGCCACGCAGCGCTCGTTGCCCGCCAGATGGGCAAGGTCTGCGTCTGCGGCGCGGCGGACATCGTGATTGATTACACCGCCCGTGTCATGCAGGTGAAGGGCCGCACGCTGAAGGAAGGCGATTACATCTCCATTGACGGCACCGCCGGCGAGGTGTTCGAGGGCGAGGTCAAGACCGCGCCCAGCGAGGTCGTGCAGGTGTTGGTCAGCAAGTCGCTCGACCCGAAGCAGAGCCGCACCTACCAGCAGTTCGCCAAGCTCATGACCTGGTGCAACAAGCTGCGCCGGCTCGGCATCCGCACCAACGCCGACCAGCCCGACCAGGCCGCCAATGCCATCGCGTTCGGCGCCCAGGGCATCGGCCTCTGCCGCACCGAGCACATGTTCTTCAGCGGCGACCGCATCTACCCGATGCGCGAGATGATCCTCGCCGAGACCGTGGAAGCCCGGAAGGCCGCGCTGGCAAAGTTGCTGCCGTTCCAGCGCGAGGACTTCGCCGGAATCTTCCGCGAGATGAAGGGCCTGCCGGTCACCATCCGCACGCTCGATCCGCCGCTGCACGAGTTCCTGCCGCACGACGCGGAGACCCAGCGTTCGACGGCCCACAAGCTCGGCGTCGCGCCAGAGAAGGTCGCCGCCCGCGTCGCGCAGTTGCACGAAGCCAACCCGATGCTCGGCTTCCGCGGCTGCCGTCTCGGCATCGTCTATCCCGAAATCACCGAGATGCAGACGCGCGCCATCATCGAGGCCGCCATCCAGGTGCGGAAGGAAGGCATCAAGGTCAAGCCGGAGATCATGATCGTGCTCATCGGCTTCCCGAAGGAGTTGCAGCTCCAGTTGGAGATCGTCCATCGCGTGGCCAAGCAGGTCATGGAAGAGAAGAAGACCAAGGTCAGCTACATGGTTGGCACCATGATCGAGATTCCTCGCGGCGCGCTCGCCGCCGACTTGATCGCGAAGGACGCGCAGTTCTTCAGCTTCGGCACCAACGACCTGACGCAGACCACGCTGGGCATGAGCCGCGACGACAGCGGTTCGTTCCTGCCGGCCTACGCCGAGAACGAGATCGTCAAGTCCAACCCGTTTGCGTCCATTGACCAGACGGGCGTCGGCCAGCTCATGGAGATCGCCATCGCGAAGGCGCACAAGACGCGCCCCGACATCAAGCTCGGCATTTGCGGCGAACACGGCGGCGACCCGGAGAGCGTGAAGTTCTGCCACCGGATCGGCCTGACCTATGTGAGCTGTTCGCCGTTCCGCGTGCCGATCGCCAACCTGGCGGCGGCGCAGGCGGCCCTCGAAGACGAAGCGAAGAAGTAAGCAGCCGTCGCAGCGCAGTTTCAGAACACGTCGTGCCGCGCCGGGCGCCTTTGAGCGTCCCGGCGCGGCGGCGCGTCCAAGGAGTTGCATTTCTTTTGGCCCTTGACGGGCGGTGGTTCCGTCGGACCAAATATCACACCATGCGATTCGACCCGTCCGAAAGCGAAGGCGGCATCAAGATCTACCTCCGGGAGATCGGCCAGACGCCTCTGCTCACGCGCCAAGATGAGGTTATGCTCTCCAAGCTCATCAGGAAGGGCGACAAGGCCGCCCGCGAGCGCATGATCAAGTCCAACCTCCGCCTCGTCGTGAAGATCGCCCACGATTATGCCGGCCTCGGCCTCCCGCTGCTCGACCTCATCAGCGAGGGCAACATCGGCCTAATGAAGGCCGTCGAACGCTTCGACCCCCGCAAAGGCGGCAAGCTCTCCACCTACGGCTCGTGGTGGATTAAGCAGTCCATGAAGCGCGCCTTGGCCAACCAGGCCAAGACCATCCGCCTGCCGGTCCATCTCGTGGACAAGATCGGCAAGATGCGCCGTGCCGCGCTCGACCTCAGCGAAAAACTCGGACGCGACCCGACCGACGCCGAACTGGCCGAGCACCTCGACATGCCCGCCGCGAAAGTCGGCGAACTGCGCACCATGGGCATCCGGCCCGCCTCGCTCGACGCGCCCA
The DNA here is from genome assembly GCA_020718125.1 of Methylacidiphilum sp. GTDB lineage: Bacteria > Verrucomicrobiota > Verrucomicrobiia > CAIQCK01 > CAIQCK01 > JACRKA01. Next base: position 3,590 of record DYDC01000244.1, read on the forward strand.
TTGGCGAAGACGACGCCACCGAGTTCGGCGAGATCGTTGGTGACGACGACGCCTCCACGCCGTCCGAGATGTTGCAGGACAAGGCCCTCCGCGAGGACATCCGCGAGTTGATGACCAAGCTCGATGACCGCGAGCGGCGCATCCTCAACCAGCGGTTCGGCCTCATCAGCGACAACAAGGAACAGACCCTCGAGCAGATCGGCGCGAAACTTGGCATCACCCGCGAGCGCGTCCGCCAGATCCAGAACATCGCGTTGCGCAAACTCCGCAAGATGATGGACAAGCGCGACAAACCCAGGAAGGTCAGCTAAATGGCCGCCACCGCCGTCCAGAAAATCAAAGCCGCCATCCGCGACGTGCCCGACTTCCCGAAGCCAGGCATCCTGTTCAAGGACATCATGCCGATGCTCCAGCAGCCAGAGTTGTTCCGCGCCGTCGTGGACGCCTTCGCCAATCGTCACAAGAAGCAGAAGCCCGACGTTGTCGTCGGCATTGACGCGCGCGGCTTCATCTTCGCCGGCGCCGTTGCCTACAAGCTCGGCGCGGGCTTCGTCGCCGTCCGCAAGAAGGGCAAGCTCCCCTACAAGACCATTGACCAGACCTACGACCTCGAATACGGCAGCGAGACGCTCTCCATGCACGTGGACGCCATCCCGCGCGGCGCGCGCGCGCTCATCGTGGACGACGTGCTCGCCACCGGCGGCACCGCCCGCGCCGCCGCCGACCTCGTCAAGAAACTCGGCGGCAAGGTCATCGAGTGCGACTTCCTCATCGAACTGACCTTCCTCCCAGGCCGCAAGCGGCTTGGAAAATTGCCGGTGTTTTCCGCCATCCCGGTGTGATGAGAGTTCCGGGCATGCAAGTGCAATGGCCAAGATTCAACGCAAAGGCGCAATCCAGAATGGCAAAATCATCG
>DYDC01000245.1 GCA_020718125.1 Methylacidiphilum sp.
TGATCGTGGCGCGTGTGTCAAGTTGCGCCCCAACGCGGTCGAGGTCTTTCTGGCGCGCCTTATAGACGACGCCCATGCCGCCGCGGCCAATCTCTTCGATCAGTTCGTAGCGGCCGAAATCCGTGATGTGCTCCTGCGTTGGCGGAGGCGCGGCCGCCAGCGCCAGCCGGTCGAGCGCGTCGAAACATTCGAGCGCCTTCGCCAGTTCCGGATGGCGCGCGAGCAGCGCGGCGCGGTCCGGCAGCCGGCCCGCCTGCAACCCGGCCGGATAGCTGTCGAGCGCGGCGTCTTCCGGCGGATGATTCTCAGCCGTCGCGGGCCAGCTCCTCCTGCAGCTTGCGCACGGCGCGCATCCAGAGCATCCGCGTGGCGGGCCGCGAGCGGCCCATGCGCTGCGCGACCTCCTCGAACGGCAGCCGCTCGATGTTCCGCAGCACGATGACCTCCTGATGGTCCGGCTTCAGCCGCATGATCGCGTCGGCGACTTGGAACTTGCGTTCCCGCCGCATGATCTCCCGCGCCGGCGTCTCGCCGGCGTCGCGCGGTTCGAGGCCGGGGGCGATCGAGGACTTGTCGGGAGGCGGCGCGAGCGGGACTTCGAGCCGTTGCTGGCGCTTCTCGGCGCCGCGATAGCGGCGGACGAAGTCGGCGACGTTGTGGGCGAGGATCTTCCGCAGCCACGCGAGCCACTCCGCCTCGGTCGCGCCGCGGAACCTGGCGAAGTCGCGATGCGCCTGCACCATCGTTTCCCGCACGAGGTCGGAGGCGTCGGCCTTGGCGTGGAGCCATCTCTCGACCTGCGCGCGGGCCGCGACGCCGAGGTAGTTGCGGCAGCGCGCGAAGAGCTTCTCCACGTCGGCCGCGTTGCCGGCCTTGGCGCGGGCCAGCAGGAGGGTCACGGATCGGTCGCCGCCGGTCGTCATCGTCTTCGGATGCCGGGATAATCGGAGTTTGGCCGCGGAATCACAACGACAAATCCGGCTGTAGGCGCCGACGTGAGGAGGCGCGCCGCTTTTCACGGGGATTCGCCTCCTTACGTCGGCGCCTACCTCCTCGTCCGCCTACACTTTGTTGAACCAATTCAGCCAAAGATGTGTTTAACTATCACCGGCACGCAGTTCCAACATCCAAGGCAACCATGGCAAAGAGTCTGACGTCACGAATCGTGAAATGGGTCGTCGTGCTCGCGCTGCTGGGCGGCGCGGGCTGCGGCGGGTGGTGGTATTGGCAGAGCCGGGAGAACGGCACGCCAAAATACCAGACTGCGACGGTCTCGCGCGGCGATCTCACGCAGACCGTCACCGCCACGGGCCAGATCAACCCCGTCGTCAACGTCCAGGTCGGCTGCCAGATCTCCGGGATGATTCAGAGGCTGCTCGCGGACTTCAACTCCATCGTCAAGGCCGGGCAGGTCGTGGCCCAGCTCGATCCCGCGACCTACCAAGCGGCGGTGCGCCAAGCCGAGGGTGATCTGGCCAACGCGCGCGCTTCGCTCGAACTCGCGCAGATCAACGCGAAGCGCAACCAGGAGCTGCGCGACAAGGACCTCATCTCACAGGCCGACCTCGACACGTCGCTCGCCGCGCTCCACCAGACCGAGGCGAGCGTGAAGCTGAAGGAGGCCGCGATGGAGCGGGCGAAGGTGGATCTCGCCCGGTGCACGATCTTCTCGCCGGTGGACGGCATCGTCATCTCGCGCAACGTGGACGTGGGGCAGACGGTGGCCGCGAGCCTCAACGCGCCGACGTTGTTCGTCATCGCCAACGACCTGACCAAGATGCAGATTGACGCCAACGTGGCCGAGGCCGACATCGGCAACGTGGAGGTCGGGCAGGACGCGAACTTCACCGTGGACGCGTTCCCGTTCCGGACGTTCCATGGCAAGGTCACGCAGATCCGCAACTCGCCGATCATGGTGCAGAACGTCGTCTCCTACGACACCGTCATCGCGGTCGCCAACCGCGACATGAAGCTGCGGCCCGGCATGACCGCCAACGTCTCCGTCATCGTCGCGCAGCGGGAGGGCGCGTTGAAGATCCCGAACAGCGCGCTGAGGTTCCGTCCCGCAAGCGCGACAGCCGACGTGGCGACAAAATCCGGGGCGACGACGGCCAATGCAGGCAGTGGCACGCGCAGCGGCAGTGGCGGGAAGGGTGGTGCGGGCCGGGCGAGAGGCGAGCGGTCGCCGGTCCGCACCGTTTACGTCCTGCCCGCCGGCGCAACAGATGGCGATCCGAAACCTGTGCGGATCAAGACCGGCATCAGCGACGGCGTCTTGACCGAAGTGACCGAGGGCCTGAAGGAAGGTGAGACGGTGGTCACGGGACAGACCGTCGGCACGAAAAGCCCGACAACAACCTCCAGCCCGTTCGGCGGCGGGATGAGGCGGTTCTAGTCCTGATAAGACGACGCACGGGCAGCCCCATGAACCCGGTCATCAAACTCGACGACATCCGCAAGACCTACCACACCGGCGAGGTCGAGGTGCACGCCGTCCGCGGCGTGTCGCTGGAGATTCTGCCCGGCGAGTTTGTGGCGGTGATGGGCGCGAGCGGCTCCGGCAAGTCCACGCTGATGAACATCGTGGGCTGCCTCGACCGGCCGACAGGCGGGCGCTATTTCCTCGACGGCACCGACGTGTCGGAACTCGACCGGGACGACCTGGCCGACATCCGCAACCAGAAGATCGGGTTCGTGTTCCAGGGCTTCAACCTGCTCTCGCGCACCTCCGCGCGGGAGAACGTCGAGATGCCGATGCTCTACCGCCACGACCAGCGCTCCGCGCGCGAGCTGCATGAGAAAGCCACACGCGCGCTGGAGACCGTCAACCTCGCCGACCGCGCGGACCATCATCCGAGCCAGCTTTCCGGCGGCCAGCAACAGCGCGTGGCCATCGCCCGCGCGCTGGTGAACCAGCCCGCGTTGCTGCTCGCCGACGAGCCGACCGGCAACCTCGACAGCCGCACGAGCATCGAGATCATGGGCGTGTTCCAGCAGCTCAACGCGCAGGGCATCACCATCGTCATGGTCACGCACGAGCCGGACATCGCGCGCTTCACCAAGCGCAACGTCGTCATGAGCGACGGCGTGGTGACGACCGACGCGCCGGTGGCCGACCGGCTCTTCGCCGGCCCTGAACTGGAGCGCCTGCAACAAGCGCGCGGCCCCGTGCCGCAAGCCGCCGCGTCATGAGAATCGCCGTCACCATCAAGACCGCCCTGCGCGCGCTGCGGCGCAACAAGATGCGCTCGGTGCTGACCGCGCTCGGCATCATCATCGGCGTCGGCGCGGTCATCGCGATGGTTGGCATCGGCAACGGCGCGAAGGCGCAGATCGAAGCGCAGATCGCCAGCCTCGGCCAGAACGTCATCCTCATCTTCTCCGGCAGCATCACGCGGACCGGCGTGCACAGCGGCCACGGCGGCGCCGGCACGCTCACCGTGGAGGATGCGGAGGCCATGCGGCGCGAGATTCCCGGCGTCAGCGCCGTCAGTCCGGAGCTGCGCTCCGCCGCGCAGGTCGCGGCGGGCAACCAGAACTGGCTGCCGCAGATCCTTGGTGAAGGGCCGGATTACTTCGACATCCGCCAGTGGCCGCTGGTGGATGGGGCGTCGTTCACCGAACTGGACGTGCGTGGCGCGAACAAGGTGTGCGTCATCGGCAAGACCACCGCGCAGCAGCTTTTCGGCGACGAAAGCCCCATCGGGCAGGTCGTGCGGATCAAGAACGTGCCATTCACCATCGTCGGCCTGCTCTCGTCGAAGGGCCTCTCGGTGATGGGCAGCGATCAGGACGATGTGATCATCGTGCCCTACACCAGCGCAATGAAACGCCTCCTCGGCGCGACGCCACTGCGTTCCATCATGGTGCAGGCTGCCGATGCGGAACATCTCCCGGTGGTGCAACAGCAGCTCGCCGAGATGCTGCGCCAGCGCCACCGCATCCAGCCGGGACGGGACGACGACTTCACCGTGCGCGGCCAGCAGGACATCGCGGAGATGGCGACGGCGCAGTCGAAGACGATGACGCTGCTGCTCGGCGCCATCGCCAGCGTGTCGCTCATCGTCGGCGGCATCGGCATCATGAACATCATGCTGGTCAGCGTCACCGAACGCACGCGGGAGATCGGCATCCGCATGGCCGTCGGCGCCCATGCGCGGGACATCCTGCTGCAGTTCTTGACCGAGGCGATCACGCTCAGCTCCATTGGCGGCCTCATCGGCATCGGCCTGGGCGTCGGCATCTCGAAGGCGCTGTCGGCCATCGCCGAGTGGCCAACGCTCATCTCCCCCACCTCCATCGTCGTGGCGTTCCTGTTCAGCGCGGCGGTGGGGATTTTCTTCGGGTTCTACCCGGCCCGGAAGGCGTCACGACTCGATCCCATCGAGGCGCTGCGCTACGAGTGAAGCAGCCGCGCCACTCCGAGGCTGTGAGTTTTTTTCATTTGATTGAGTAATCGCATCGGCTGGCAGTCGCCGCCGAAGCGGTTTTGAGTGAG